>NZ_JBFBBE010000076.1:0-46979 GCF_040682555.1 Streptomyces sp. NPDC051172 | reverse complement strand
CCTCACCCTCGACGACGGTACGGAGCTCTGGTTCTGCCACCAGTCGTCGATCAGCGTCAGCGTCGGCCAGAAGGTCGGCACGGGTGACGTCATCGCCGACCGGAGGTCTCCCCGTGACCGCGCCCCGCACCACCGCTCCCCGCAAGGTCCTCGGACGTCTGTCCCTGCCCGAGCGGACCTTCGTCGCGGACGCACTGCGCACCGAGACCGTCGGCGGCGTGCTGCTGCTCGCAGCCGCGATCACGGCTCTGATCTGGGCGAACATACCCGCGTTGCATGACAGCTATGAGAGCGTCAGCCACTTCCACTTCGGCCCCGGGGCCCTCGGCCTGCATCTGTCGGTCGCGCACTGGGCCGCCGACGGGCTCCTCGCGGTGTTCTTCTTCGTCGCCGGCATCGAGCTCAAGCGTGAGCTGGTCGCCGGTGATCTCCGCGATCCCAAGGCGGCCGCGCTGCCGGTCGTCGCGGCCCTGTGCGGGATGGCCGTACCGGCGCTCGTCTACACCCTCACCAACCTGAGCGGCGGCGGCTCGCTCCAGGGCTGGGCCGTCCCCACCGCCACCGACATCGCGTTCGCGCTGGCGGTGCTCGCCGTCATCGGTACGTCGCTGCCGAGCGCCCTGCGTGCCTTCCTGCTCACCCTCGCGGTAGTGGACGACCTCTTCGCGATCCTGATCATCGCGGTCTTCTTCACGAACACCATCAATTTCGCCGCGCTGGGCGGCGCCGTCGTGGGCCTCGTCGTCTTCTGGCTGCTGCTGAGGAAGGGTGTGCGCGGGTGGTATGTGTACGTCCCGCTCGCGCTCGTCATCTGGGCGCTGATGTTCAACAGCGGCGTCCACGCGACGATCGCGGGCGTGGCGATGGGCCTGATGCTGCGCTGCCACCGCCAAGAGGGCGAGGCGCACTCCCCGGGCGAGCACATCGAGCACCTCGTACGGCCCCTGTCGGCGGGCCTCGCCGTCCCGCTCTTCGCCCTGTTCAGCGCCGGTGTCGCCATCTCGGGCGGCGCGCTCGGCGACGTGTTCACCAAGCCGCAGACGCTGGGTGTCGTCCTCGGGCTCGTGGTCGGCAAGGCGCTCGGGATCTTCGGCGGTACCTGGCTGACGGCCCGTTTCACCCGGGCCTCGCTCAGCGAGGACCTCGCCTGGGCCGATGTGTTCGCCGTGGCGACGCTGGCCGGCATCGGCTTCACCGTGTCGCTGCTGATCGGCGAACTCGCCTTCGACGGGGACGCCGTACTGACCGACGAGGTCAAGGCTGCCGTGCTGACGGGTTCCCTCGTCGCGGCAGGCCTGGCGACGGTGCTGCTGAAGATACGTAACGCCAAGTACCGCAGGCTGTGCGAGGCCGAGGAGCGCGACGAGGACCTCGACGGCATCCCGGACATCTACGAGGAGGACAACCCGGCGTACCACCTGCGGATGGCGGCGATCTACGAGAACAAGGCCGCCGAGCACCGCCGCACCGCCGAACGGAAGGCCGCCGAACGACGCGCGCTTGCCGAAGTGCCGGGCAGGGCAGGCGACGATGACGACCGTCCGGCATGATCTGACGAGACGGTACAAAAAGAGAGTGAGGGAGACCGCGATGAGCGCACCCGACGGCAGCCCGGTCGGCGCCGAACGCAGCATCGGCCAGCTGTTCGCCTCCGCGACGACCGAGATGTCGGCGCTGGTGCATGACGAGATCGCACTGGCCAAGGCTCAGCTCAAACAGGACGTCAAGCGCGGCGCGACGAGCGGCGGCGCGTTCACGGTGGCCGCCCTGGTGCTCGTGTTCTCCCTGCCGATGCTCAACTTCGCGCTGGCGTACGGCATCCGGACCTGGAGCGGCTGGAACCTCGCCGTCTGCTTCCTGCTGTCCTTCGCGGCGAACGTGCTGGTCGCCGTCCTCCTCGCGCTGATCGGCGTGGTCTTCGCGAAGAAGGCGAAGAAGGGCAAGGGCCCGCAGAAGGTCGCGGCGTCGATGAAGGAGACGGCGGGGGTCCTGCAGAAGGCCAAGCCGCACCCGCGGCCGGAGCAGCCCGAGACCCCGGCGCTCGAGGACCGGGCCCCCGCGGCCATCGAGGCTGTGGCACGCTCGTCCTCATGACGGGCTCCTCCCCCTCTGCGGGGCAATCACCTTCGGCGCAACCCACCTCGGTCGTACGGCCGGACGCCCTGCCCGACGGGACAAAGGTGACCCACCGGGACGTGGCCGCCAACGGCGCCCGCTTCCACATCGCCGAAGCCGGCGACGGACCGCTGGTGCTGCTGCTGCACGGCTTCCCGCAGTTCTGGTGGACCTGGCGGCATCAACTGACCGCGCTGTCCGACGCGGGCTTCAGGGCCGTCGCGATGGACCTGCGCGGTGTCGGCGGCAGCGACCGCACCCCGCGCGGCTACGACCCGGCGAACCTCGCCCTCGACATCACCGGCGTGATTCGCTCCCTGGGCGAGCCGGACGCCGCGCTGGTCGGCCACGACCTGGGTGGATATCTGGCGTGGACGGCGGCCGTGATGCGCCCGAAGCTGGTCCGGCGGCTCGCGGTCGCCTCCATGCCGCATCCCCGGCGCTGGCGCTCCGCGATGCTCTCGGACCTCAAGCAGACCCGCGCGGGCTCCTACATCTGGGGCTTCCAGCGCCCCTGGATCCCCGAGCGGCAGCTGACCGCGGACGACGGGGAGCTCGTCGGCGAGCTGATCCGGGAGTGGTCCGGGCCGAACCTGCCGGACGACGAGGCGGTGCGGACGTACCGCCGCGCGATGTGCATCCCGTCGACGGCACACTGCTCGGTTGAGCCGTACCGCTGGATGGTCCGCTCCATGGCCCGTCCGGACGGCATCCAGTTCAACCGCCGTATGAAGCGCCCCCTGCGGGTGCCGACCCTCCATCTGCACGGCTCACTCGACCCGGTGATGCGCACCCGCAGCGCGGCAGGGTCCGGCGAGTACGTCGAAGCGCCGTACCGCTGGCGGCTGTTCGACGGCCTCGGGCACTTCCCGCACGAGGAGGATCCGGTCGCCTTCTCAACCGAGTTGGTCAACTGGCTCAAGGATCCCGAGCCTGACCGGTGAGACGCGCACTTTCTGTACAGAACCGGTCAATTGGCCGAAAGACCCCGAGCCCGATCGGTGACCGAGCCGATGCGCCCGGTATCCGGACCTGAACACGTGTCCTACGAACAGCCAATTGCCTGGCGCATAGGCCAATTGGGGGCTCAGGGGGCGGTTATCGACCTTGGGGCGGGGGCAGACGTCGGGGTATGGGCTGGACGCACGACTACAGTGACGCAGCACGCAATCGCCGCTCGGCCAGTGGCCTGAGCTCCCACCAGCGAGGCGGTGCACCGCAGATGGCGGGCACGGACCTCAGGGTGGGCATTCCGCGCATTCTGCGCCGCCGGGCCCGCTGGGTCTCGGTACGCCTGCGCCATCCCCGGGGCTGACCCGCCCCGTTTTCCCGCAACCGCGGCTCACAAGGCGCAGCTGTCGCTGTCCACCTGCTGGTTCGCGGTACGCCCCTTGGCGATGTCCTCCTGGATCTCGTCCGCGGTGAGGGCGTACCCCGTCTCGGCGTCGTCGAGGGACTTCGCGAACACCACGCCGTACACATTGCCCTTGGGCGTGAGCAGCGGGCCGCCGGAGTTGCCCTGGCGGACGGTCGTGTACAGCGAGTAGACGTCCCGGCGGACGGTGCCGCGGTGGTAGATGTCCGGGCCGTTGGCCGGGAGACGGCCACGCACGCGTGCAGCCCGGACGTCGTACGACCCGTTCTCCGGGAAGCCCGCGATGATCGCGTCGTCGCCGCTGCGGGCGTCCGTGGTCGTGAACTTCAGGGCGGGCGCCTTGAGATCGGGTACGTCCAGTACGGCGATGTCGCGGTGCCAGTCGTAGAGGACGACCGTCGCGTCGTACTTCCTGCCCTCGCCGCCTATCTGGACTGTGGGCTCGTCGACGCCTCCGACGACGTGCGCGTTGGTCATGACGCGGCGGTCGCCGAAGACGAAGCCGCTGCCCTCCAGGACCTTGCCGCAGCTCTGCGCGGTGCCCATGACCTTGACGATGGAGCGCTTCGCGCGCGTGACCACGGGGCTGTTCGCGAGGGCCGGGTCGGGGGGACGGACGTCGTTGATCGGCTCGTTCGAGAACGGGCTGAAGACCTGCGGGAAGCCGTTCTGCGCGAGGACCGAGGAGAAGTCCGCGAACCAGGTGTCGGCCTGGTCGGGCAGGGCCCGGGCGACACCGAGGAGCACCTTGGAGCCGCGGACCTCCTTGCCGAGCGTCGGCAGCGTCGTACCGGCCAGAGCCGAGCCGATCAGCCAGGCCACCAGGAGCATCGCCACGACGTTGACCAGGGCGCCGCCGGTCGCGTCCAGGGCGCGGGCCGGGGACCAGGTGATGTAGCGGCGCAGCTTGTTGCCGAGATGGGTGGTCAGGGCCTGGCCGACGGAGGCGCAGACGATGACGACGACCACCGCGACGACGGCGGCCGTCGTGCTCACCTCGGCGTTGTCGGTCAGTGCGTCCCAGATGACGGGCAGGACGTAGACGGCGACGAGACCGCCGCCGAGGAAGCCGATCACCGACAGGATGCCGACGACGAACCCCTGGCGGTAACCCACGATCGCGAACCACACGGCGGCGACCAGCAACAGGATGTCCAGCACGTTCACCGGTTCGAGCCTCGCCTCATCACTCTGCGGTCACCTCAGGTCGGCCGGGGGCCTGCCCGCCGCGCAGCGGCGACCGATCACAGTGTCCCCCGGGAAGACACAGCACGGCAGACACCCTGTCATGACCGCCAGTCGAGCGGGACCTGCTTGTTCCGGTCCCAGGGCCGCTCCCAGCCCGCGTAGTGGAACAGACGGTCGATGATTCCGGCCGTGAAGCCCCAGACCAGGGCCGATTCGACCAGAAATGCCGGACCTCGGTGACCGCTGGGGTGGACGGTGGTGGCCCGGTTGGCCGGGTCCGTGAGATCCGCCACGGGGACGGTGAACACCCGGGCCGTCTCGTTCGGATCGACGACCCCGACCGGGCTCGGCTCGCGCCACCAGCCCATCACGGGGGTCACCACGAAGCCGCTGACCGGGATGTACAGCCTGGGCAGCACGCCGAAGAGCTGCACACCGGAAGGGTCGAGCCCGGTCTCCTCCTCGGCCTCGCGGAGAGCGGCGCGCAGCGGCCCGTCGACCTTCGGGTCGCCGTCCTCGGGGTCGAGGGCTCCGCCGGGGAAGGACGGCTGCCCGGCGTGCGACCTGAGCGAACTCGCCCGCTCCATCAGCAGCAGCTCGGGGCCACGCTCACCCTCGCCGAACAGGATCAGTACGGCGGACTGCCGCCCCGCCCCGTTCTCCGGCGGCAGGAAGCGGCTCAGCTGCAGCGGCTGCACCGTCTCCACGGCCCGCACCACCGGGTCCAGCCACTCGGGCAGCCCCTCCTTGCTGAGGACCACCGGACCACCCTGCGTGTTACTCGCGCGCGTCATCGCCACCCCCGTCCTGCCGGGTCCAACGCCCCGAACGCCCGAGATCGTTCCTGGGCCCGGGCCTGTGCCGTGTCGTCCGTCATCCGGCCCCCAGCGGCGGCGCCGGCTTGCCGCCCGCGTCCAGGTACGACTGCGGGGGCTTGAGGCGCTGGCCGGGGAAGCCGCCCTTCTCGTACTTGAGCAGCTTCTTCGCCTTCTCCGGATCCGTCTCGCCCTCGCCGTACGCCGGGCAGAGCGGAGCGATGGGGCAGGCGCCGCAGGCGGGCTTGCGGGCGTGGCAGATGCGGCGGCCATGGAAGATCACGTGGTGCGAGAGCATCGTCCAGTCGCTGTTGGGGAAGAGCCCGCCGACGGCGGCCTCGATCTTGTCCGGCTCGGTCTCGTCCGTCCACTGCCAGCGCCGCACCAGCCGCTGGAAGTGCGTGTCCACGGTGATACCGGGCCGCCCGAAGGCGTTCCCGAGCACGACGAAGGCGGTCTTGCGGCCCACCCCGGGCAGCTTGACCAGGTCTTCCAGACGGCCGGGGACCTCCCCGCCGAACTGCTCCACCAGCGCCTTCGACAGCCCTATGACCGACTTGGTCTTGGCCCGGAAGAAGCCGGTCGGGCGGAGGATCTCCTCGACCTCCTCGGGGTTCGCGGCGGCCAGGTCCTCCGGCGTCGGGTACTTGGCGAACAGCCCGGGCGTCGTCTGGTTGACCCGGAGGTCGGTGGTCTGGGCGGACAGGACCGTGGCGACCAAGAGCTGGAAGGGGTTCTCGAAGTCCAGCTCGGGGTGGGCGTACGGATACACCTCGGCGAGCTCGCGGTCGATACGGCGGGCACGGCGAACGAGGGCGGTGCGCGACTCGTTCTTCGGCGGCCTGGCGACGGCCTTAGCCGAAGGGGCGCCCTCGACCGCGGCAGACACCTTCTTGGGCGCGACGGCAGCTTTCTCGACGGCCGCCGTCTTTTTCACGGCGGCCTTTTTCACCACGGCCTTCTTCGCGGCAGCCTTCTTCACCGGAGTACTTTTCGTCTCTTTTGCCGGTTTCTTTCCGCCACCGGAGTTCTGTTCGCCCATAGCGGAATTACGACGTACAACCACCCGCCCAGCCCCCTTGGCCTGTGCTCTCACCGGCGATTTGGACACCCGGCCAGCCTAAAGCCCGGCACTGACATCTGCCCCGGACCCGGAAGATCGGCCCCCAATTGGACCCCTGCCGCTTACCTCGGGACAGGTGTGCGGCATCCTTGTGACAGATCACACTGTTTGGACCGTCCGGCAAAATGGGGAACACGGTCCCCTGGTACCAAGGGGGAGCAAGATCCCCTGAGCAGGTCGACAAGGAGAGAACTCGTGGACGACGTTCTGCGGCGGAACCCGCTCTTCGCGGCGCTCGACGACGAGCAGGCCGCGGAGCTCCGCGCCTCCATGAGTGAGGTCACCCTCGCGCGCGGTGACTCGCTCTTCCACGAGGGCGACCCCGGTGACCGGCTTTATGTCGTCACCGAGGGCAAGGTGAAGCTCCACCGCACCTCCCCCGACGGCCGCGAGAACATGCTCGCCGTCGTCGGCCCCAGCGAGCTGATCGGCGAGCTGTCGCTCTTCGACCCGGGCCCGCGCACCGCCACGGCCACCGCCCTGACCGAGGTCAAGCTCCTCGGTCTCGGCCACGGCGATCTGCAGCCCTGGCTGAGCGCCCGCCCCGAGGTGGCCGGCGCCCTGCTGCGCGCCGTCGCCCGCCGGCTGCGCAAGACCAACGACGCGATGTCCGACCTGGTCTTCTCCGACGTCCCCGGCCGCGTCGCCCGCGCCCTGCTGGACCTCTCGCGCCGCTTCGGCGTGCAGTCCGAGGAGGGCATCCACGTCGTCCACGACCTGACGCAGGAGGAACTGGCCCAGCTGGTCGGCGCCTCGCGCGAGACGGTCAACAAGGCGCTGGCCGACTTCGCGCAGCGTGGGTGGCTGCGGCTGGAGGCACGGGCCGTGATCCTGCTCGACGTCGAGCGGCTGGCGAAGCGGTCCCGCTGACGCTTGGTCTGGGCGGTGCTTCTGGGGGCTCCGCCCCCAGGCCCCCGACCGGCCTGAACGGCCTCGTCCTCAATCTCCCCCACTCTCGGCTTCGCTTGAGCGGGGGGAGCCCCATGACAGGCTGATCTGGTGGCCCATGGCCGAAATTGTGCGGGAAGCTAGATGAGCCCGTGCTCCTCCAGATACTCCAGCTGCGCCCGTACCGACAGTTCCGCCGCCGGCCACAGGGAGCGGTCCACGTCCGCGTACACGTGCGCGACGACCTCGGTCGGTGTGCGGTAGCCGTCCTCGACCGCCGTCTCGACCTGGGCGAGGCGGTGGGCGCGGTGGGCCAGGTAGAACTCGACGGCGCCCTGGGCGTCCTCCAGGACGGGGCCGTGGCCCGGCAGCACCGTGTGGACGCCGTCGTCGACCGTCAGCGACCGCAGCCGCCGTAGCGAGTCCAGATAGTCGCCCAGACGGCCGTCGGGGTGCGCCACCACGGTCGTGCCGCGGCCCAGGACGGTGTCGCCCGTCAGAACGGCCCGGTCGGCCGGGAGATGGAAGCAGAGTGAGTCCGAGGTGTGGCCCGGGGTCGGCACGACCCTCAGCTCCAGTCCGCCGACCGTGACGACGTCCCCGGCGCCGAGCCCCTCGTCGCCCAGCCGCAACGCCGGATCCAGGGCCCGCACCTTCGTGCCGGTCAGCCCGGCGAAGCGGACGGCGCCCTCGGCGTGGTCCGGGTGGCCGTGGGTCAGCAGGGTCAGTGCGATGCGCTTGCCGGCCTTCTCGGCGGTGTCCACCACGTTGCGCAGGTGGCCGTCGTCCAGGGGGCCGGGGTCAACGACGACGGCCAGGTCGGAGTCGGGCTCGGAGACGATCCAGGTGTTGGTTCCGTCGAGGGTCATCGCCGAGGCGTTGGGCGCCAGGACGTTGACGGCCCGGGCGGTGGCGGGGCCGGTGGACACCCCGCCCCGCGGCTGGCCGGGAAGGGCTGCTGCGTCGGTCATGCGGTGTTCTCCTCCGTCGGCGTCGTCGGTCCGTCGAGTCGTCGGTCGGAGGCCGGCGCAGCACCGGGCAGGGCCCGGCCCGGAAGGGCTGCTGCGTCCGTCATGCGGAGGCTCCACCGGCAGGTAGGTCGGTAGGACGGTCGGTCGGGATGTGCTTCGTGAACTCATCGTGGCCCGGCCAGGACAGCACGATCTCACCGTCCTTCACCCGGGCCTCGGCGAGGACGGGGGTCAGGTCGCGGTCGGGGGCCGCGGCGAGCGCGTCGGCGGCCGTGGCACAGTAGGCCAGCTGGCGCAGGGTCGCGATGGTGGGCGGCATCATCGTCAGCTCGCCCTTGTCGTACGAGGCCGCCGCCTCCCCGGGGCGGATCCACACCGTGCGGTCGGCCTCCGTGGAGGCGTTGCGGGTGCGCTGGCCGTGCGGGAGGGCGGCCACGAAGAACCAGGTGTCGTAGCGCCGGGATTCGAACTCCGGGGTGATCCAGCGGGTCCAGGCGCCGAGCAGATCCGAGCGCAGGACCAGGCCGCGGCGGTCGAGGAACTCGGCGAAGGAGTACTCGCGGGCGGCCACGGCCGCACGGTCGGCCTCCCAGTCCTCACCCGTGGTGTCGCCGACCACGGAGTCGGCGGACGGCCCGGCGAGCAGGACGCCCGCCTCCTCGTACGTCTCGCGCACCGCCGCGCAGACGATCGCCTGGGCCTCCCGCTCGTCGACACCGAGCCGCTCGGCCCACCACGCGCGCGTGGGGCCCGCCCAGCGGACGTGATGCTCGTCGTCGCGGGGGTCGACGCCGCCGCCCGGATATGCGTACGCGCCTCCGGCGAAGGCCATGGAGGCGCGTCTGCGCAGCATGTGCACAGCAGGACCGCGGTCGGTGTCCTTCAGGAGCATGACGGTGGCCGCGCGCTTCGGAACGACCGGGGTGAGCGTGCCGTCCGCGAGCCCGCGGATGCGTTCCGGCCAGTCCTGCGGAAACCACTGCCCATTCGCCATGGGCGGAGGCTATCCCGTGGTGCGCGAATGTTCGAGAGCTCCCCGAGGTCAGAGCACCGCTACGGGACGAGCTCGACCTGGATCTCGACCTCGACCGGTGCGTCCAGCGGCAGCACCGCCACACCGACCGCGCTGCGCGCGTGCACGCCCTTGTCGCCGAGCACCTCGCCGAGCAGCTCACTGGCACCGTTGACCACACCGGGCTGACCGGTGAAGTCCGAGGCCGAGGCGACGAAGCCCACGACCTTCACCACGCGTGCGATGCGGTCCAGGTCGCCGGTGACGGACTTCACAGCGGCCAGGGCGTTCAGCCCACAGATGCGGGCGAGCTCCTTGGCCTCCTCCGCCGTGACCTCCGCGCCGACCTTGCCGGTGACGGGCAGCTTGCCCTCCACCATCGGGAGCTGTCCGGACGTGTACACGTAGGAGCCGGACTGCACGGCCGGCTGGTACGCGGCCAGCGGCGGTACGACCTCGGGCAGGGTCAGGCCGAGCTCGGCCAGCTTCGCCTCGACGGCGCTCATGCCTTCTCCCGCTTCAGGTAGGCCACCAGCTGCTCGGGGTTGTTCGGCCCGGGGACGACCTGGACGAGCTCCCAGCCGTCCTCGCCCCAGGTGTCCAGAATCTGCTTCGTTGCGTGGACGAGCAGTGGCACAGTCGCGTATTCCCACTTGGTCATGTGGCCGACTTTAGCCGCTGCCCGGCCGCCGCCCGCTGCCGCGTTGTCCACAGGCTGTCGCGTGGTTGGCACACAGACTGGTTAGGCTCGAAGACGTGAGCAGGCTCCAGGTCGTCAGCGGCAAGGGCGGGACCGGAAAGACCACGGTCGCCGCCGCTCTCGCGCTGGCCCTCGCGACCGAGGGGAAGCGGACGCTTCTCGTCGAGGTCGAGGGGCGCCAGGGCATCGCGCAGCTCTTCGAGACGGAAGCGCTGCCCTACGAGGAGCGGAAGATCGCCGTCGCTCCAGGGGGCGGGGAGGTGTACGCCCTCGCCATCGACCCCGAACTGGCCCTTCTGGACTACCTCCAGATGTTCTACAAGCTCGGGGGCGCGGGCAGAGCCCTGAAGAAGCTCGGCGCGATCGACTTCGCCACCACCGTCGCACCGGGTCTCAGGGACGTGCTCCTGACCGGCAAGGCGTGCGAGGCGGTACGGCGCAAGGACAAGGCGGGGCGGTTCGCGTACGACTACGTCGTCATGGACGCGCCGCCCACCGGCCGCATCACCCGCTTTCTGAACGTGAACGACGAGGTGGCGGGCCTCGCCAAGATCGGCCCGATACACAATCAGGCGCAGGCCGTGATGCGGGTGCTGAAGTCGCCGGAGACAGCCGTGCACCTGGTGACTCTGCTGGAGGAGATGCCCGTCCAGGAGACCGCGGACGGGATCGCCGAACTGCGCGCCGCGAAGCTGCCGGTGGGCCGGATCATCGTGAACATGGTGCGGCCCGAGGTGTTGGACGCGGAGGATCTGGAACTCGTACGCAGCGTGCCGCGTTCTTCTGTTGCCAGGTCGCTGTCGGCGGCAGGACTCGGCGGTGCGCGCCGCGGTGGGAACGCGGAGAAGCTGGTGGACCCGCTGCTGCAGCAGGCCGACGAGTACGCCGAGCGGTATGCGCTGGAGCACGAACAGCGGGCGGTGCTGGCCGAGCAGGGCCTGCCGCTGCACGAACTGCCGCTGCTCGCCGAGGGCATGGACCTGGCGGGGCTGTACGAGCTGGCCCGCGAGCTGCGGAAGCAGGGCCTGTCATGAGCCGGGGCACGCGGAGCACGAGCCGTCAGCAGCAGAAGCAGCAGAAGCAGCAGAAGCAGCAGAAGCAGGGGATGTCATGAGTCCGGAGCCGGCCCACACACAGGACACCGCCCGCCCCCACCTGACCCCCGCGCGCGTGCTCGACGTCGACCCGCTGCTCGACGATCCCCAGACGCGCATCGTGGTGTGCTGCGGCTCGGGCGGGGTGGGAAAGACCACGACCGCGGCCGCCCTCGGCCTCAGGGCCGCCGAGCGCGGGCGCAAGGTGGTGGTGCTGACCATCGACCCGGCGCGCCGGCTCGCCCAGTCCATGGGCATCGACTCGCTGGACAACACCCCGCGCCGGGTGAAGGGCGTCGACGGCGACGGTGAGCTGCACGCCATGATGCTCGACATGAAGCGCACCTTCGACGAGATCGTCGAGGCGCACGCGGACGGCGAGCGGGCCGCCGCGATCCTGAACAACCCCTTCTACCAGTCGCTCTCTGCGGGCTTCGCGGGCACGCAGGAGTACATGGCGATGGAGAAGCTCGGGCAGCTGCGCGCGCGGGACGAGTGGGACCTGATCGTCGTCGACACCCCTCCGTCCCGCTCGGCGCTGGACTTCCTGGACGCGCCCAAGCGGCTCGGCTCGTTCCTCGACGGCCGGCTGATCCGGCTGCTCACCGCCCCGGCCAAGCTCGGCGGGCGGGCGGGCATGAAGTTCCTGAACGTAGGGATGTCGATGATGACCGGCACCCTCGGCAAGCTCCTCGGCGGTCAACTGCTCAAGGACGTCCAGACGTTCGTCGCCGCGATGGACACGACCTTCGGCGGGTTCCGCACGCGCGCGGATGCGACGTACCGGCTGCTGCAGGCGCCCGGGACGGCGTTCCTCGTGGTGGCGGCACCGGAGCGGGACGCGCTGCGGGAGGCCGCGTACTTCGTGGAGCGGCTGGCCGCCGAGGACATGCCGCTGGCCGGTCTGGTGCTCAACCGGGTGCACGGCAGCGGCGCCGCCCGGCTGTCGGCCGAGCGTGCGCTCGCCGCCGCGGAAAATCTTGTGGAGCCCCGCATTGTCGATCAGGACGGCGGGAAAGCTGGACTTCGTAACTCTCCCGACACGTACGGCAGTTCAGGCTCCCCCGCTTCCGAATCCCCTGCTGACGGGTCCGCCGAGTCTCCCGCGTCCGAGAACCACTCCCCCGGTCCGGATCAGGAGGACGAGGGCGCCCAGGGCATCGAGCGGCTCACCGCAGGCCTGCTCCGGTTGCACGCCGAACGTATGCAGCTGCTCTCCCGTGAGCAGCGCACGCGTGACCGCTTCACGGCGCTCCACCCCGAGGTGGCGGTGGCCGAAGTGGCCGCGCTGCCCGGCGACGTGCACGACCTCGCAGGGCTCAGGGACATCGGGGACCGGCTCGCGGCCAACCGGCCGGAGCTGCCCGAGGCTGCCGTCGACTGAGCCGAGGGATCCCCTCAGCTCACCGCCGCATAGTTCTCGTACACCTCGTCGTCGTCGAGCGGCAGGATCCCCACGCCGCGTTCGTACTCCACTCGTGCCGTCTCGAGCAGCCGACGCCAGGAGGTGACGGTGGGTCGCCTGCGCAGCAGTGCGCGGCGCTCCCGCTCCGTCATGCCTCCCCACACGCCGAACTCGACGCGGTTGTCGAGCGCATCGGCCAGGCATTCCGTGCGTACCGGACATCCGGTGCACACTGCCTTGGCCCTGTTCTGCGCTGCTCCCTGAACGAACAGTTCATCCGGATCGGTAGTGCGGCAGGCGGCCTGCGCACTCCAGTCGGTTACCCAGCCCATACCGGCGCCGTCCTCTCCCGAATCGAGGCTCCCCCACGGCGGCAGCGGCATATTCACCGCCGCCAGTTGAGGACGTTACGGAAGGTGGGCACAGCGCAACACCCCCTTCGGGCCCAATCTTGAATGGCCCGAACGGACTATGCGTAAGCGGCAGATCACCCGGGGGAGTGAGCTGGTGACATACGTGACCTTCCCGGCAAAACGGGACGGTTCAGTTGAGTCACAACGGGCGCCAGGTGACACACAAGGCGGATTCGGACACGCCCCCACCAAAAAAGTTGGGGAACCTCCGGAACGATTCGGGGTCGCCGGACGTATTGATACGTGGCCCTACTGCTGTGACAGTTGAGAGCAGCTTAGGCCAAGGCATATACGCGTGTCCGGCGAATGAGAACGTAGGCTGCCCTCATGCCAAAGAAGCGCTCGGGCGGTGGCCTGTCCCCTACGCAGCAGGCCGCCAAGTTCCTCGGTGTCAGTGTGCTCGCGGGAGCCGTCATGGCCGGTATCGCGCTGCCCGCCTTCGGCGCACTCGGACTTGCCGCCAAGGGTTCGGTGGAGAGTTTCGACGAGCTGCCCGCCACCCTCAAGACGCCACCCCTGAGCCAGCGCACCACGATCCTCGACGCCGACGGCGGCCAGATCGCCACGGTCTACTCGCGCGACCGCACGGTGGTCCCCCTCAAGGACATGTCCCCGTACATGCAGAAGGCGATCGTCGCGATCGAGGACTCGCGCTACTACCAGCACGGCGCGGTCGACCTGAAGGGCATCCTGCGCGCGCTGAACAAGAACGTGCAGAGCAGCGGAGTGGCCCAGGGCGCCTCCACGCTCACCCAGCAGCTCGTGAAGAACGTCGCCATCGAGGAGGCCGGCGACGACCCGACGAAGGTCGCGCAGGCCACTCAGCAGACACTCGGCCGCAAGATAAGGGAGCTGAAGTACGCGATCCAGCTCGAGCAGGAGCTCGGCAAGAAGAAGATCCTCGAGAACTACCTGAACATCACGTTCTTCGGCGAGCAGGCCTACGGCGTCGAGGCCGCGTCCCAGCGCTACTTCTCCAAGCACGCCAAGGACCTGAACGTGCAGGAGGCCGCGCTGCTGGCCGGCATCGTCCAGTCGCCCAGCCGGTACGACCCGGTCAACGACTCGACGGAGGCCACCAGGCGCCGCAACGTCGTCCTGCAGCGCATGGCCGACATGGGTGACATCTCGCAGGCGGAGGCCGACAAGGCCAAGAAGACGCCGCTGGGCCTCAACCCCAGCCAGCCGAAGAACGGCTGCATCACCGCGGTCAAGGGCGCCGGCTTCTTCTGCGACTACGTGCGCGAGGTGTTCCTCACCGACCCGATGTTCGGCAAGACCAAGGAAGCCCGGGCGAAGGTCTGGAACCAGGGCGGTCTGACGATCCGTACGACGCTCGACCCGCAGGCCCAGACCTCGGTGCAGGCGTCCATCAAGGACCACGTCTACAAGACCGACGACGTGGCCACCGCGGCCACCCTCGTCGAGCCCGGCACCGGCAAGATCCTCGCCATGGGCCAGTCCCGCCCGTACGGCTTCGGCAAGCACGAGACGCAGATCGACCTGTCGGTGAACCAGAGCATGGGCGGCGGCGCGGGCTACCAGCCCGGTTCGACGTTCAAGCCGATCGTGGCCGCGGCCGCCATAGAGGGCGGCACGCCGGCGACGCAGTCGTACCCCTCGCCGTACGAGATGGACTATCCGAGCCCGGTCTCGATCTGCAACGGCCGGCAGTGGCGTGACGATCCGAACAATCCGAGCAAGGTGGCGAACGAGAACAAGTCGGAGCACGGCCCGTACAGCATGAAGGAGGCGACCGCGAAGTCGGTCAACACCTACTACGTGCAGCTGATCAGCGACATCGGCATCTGCCCGGTCACCGAGATGGCCAAGAAGATGGGCGTGGAGCGCGCGGACGGCGGCAAGCTGCAGCAGGCCCCCTCCATCGCGCTCGGCACCCAGGAGATGTCGCCGCTGACGATGGCGAACGCGTACGCCACCTTCGCCTCGCGCGGCATGTACTGCACGCCGGTCGCCATCGAGTCCATCAGCCAGCGGATCGGCGACCGGACGAAGTCGCTCCAGGTGCCCAAGACGACCTGCACGCGCGCGATGTCGCAGAAGACCGCCGACACCGTGACGACGCTGCTGAAGGGCGTGGTCGAGGACGGTACGGGTCAGCAGGCGGGTCTCAGCGACCGCCCGAGCGCCGGTAAGACCGGTACGACGGACAACCGCTACGCGGCCTGGTTCGTGGGCTTCACGCCGAACATGGCGGGCGCGGTGTGGGTCGGCGACCCGACCCACAAGCGCCAGATGAACCAGATCACCATCGGCGGCGTCTACCACGACCAGGTCTACGGCGCCGACACCCCGGGCCCGATCTGGAAGGACGCCATGACGGGCGCCCTGGACGGCAAGCCCGTCGAGAACTTCAACCTCGTCGACATCCCCGACGGCAACAAGGACAAGGGGAAGGGCGACGGCGGGAAGAACGGAGACAACGGCGGCAACACGGGCGGCGGTCTCATCGGCGGCCTGACCACCGGCGGCACGAACGGCGGCACCACCTTCCCGACGCCCACCTTCTCCTTCCCTGCCAACCTGTTCCAGGGCACGAGCAACGGAAACGGCAACGGCAACGGCAACGGTGGGCGGCGCGGCTGACGCCACTCTCCGGAAACGGCCGACGGCCCCTGTCCCACCGGCTCGCCGGGACAGGGGCCGTCCGGTTCAGCCGCGGTGGTCCCAACTGCTGGAGTCGTATGCGACGGTCCGGTCGTTGCAGATGACCGACCCTTCCCGGCGCACGCACTTCCCGGCGGCGGCCACCTTCACCGGACCCGCGTGCGCCGGGGCTTCTCAGCCGGCCAGCAGCTTCTTCACCATCGCCGCGACCCGGCCGCCCTCGGCCAGGCCCGCGACCTTCGGGTTCACGATCTTCATGACGGCGCCCATGGCACGCGGGCCCTCGGCACCGGCGGCCCTCGCCTCGCCGACCGCCTGGGCGACAATGTCGTTCAGCTCCTCGTCGCTGAGCTGCTTGGGCAGGTACTCGGCGAGCACCGCGCCCTCCGCCTTCTCCCGCTCGGCGCTCTCGGCGCGACCACCCTGCGCGAAGGCATCGGCCGCCTCCCGGCGCTTCTTCGCCTCCTTGGTGATCACCTTCAGCACCTCGTCGTCGGAGAGCTCGCGCTTCTCCTTGCCCGCGACCTCCTCCTTGGTGATCGCGGCGAGCGTCAGCCGGAGCGTCGAGGAGCGGAGCTCGTTGCGCTCCTTGATCGCGGTGTTGAGGTCTTCCTGCAGCTTCGACTTGAGCGTGGTGGTCATGGATTTGATTGTCGCAGGTGTGGAACGTCCGACGCCCGTTCATTTAAAGGGCAGTGAGGCTCGGGCCCAGGCTCGGGCCCCCAAGGGGCAGCGCGGCTCGAGGTACCTTCCGGGTCTGACACGATGGATGTATGCGCGCTCGATACGGAGTACCTCTGGGGATCGCGGCGGCCGGTGCCGCCGGTGTGGTGTACGCGGCGGGATTCGAGGCCCGCTCCTTCCGGCTGCGACGGGTGACCGTTCCCGTCCTGCCCGCCGGCATGCGTCCCCTGCGAATCCTCCAGGTCTCCGACATCCACATGGTCGGCGGCCAGCGCAAGAAGCAGCGCTGGCTGCGGTCGCTGGCCGGCCTGCGCCCCGACCTCGTGATCAACACGGGCGACAACCTGTCCGACCCGGAGGGCGTCCCCGAGGTCCTGGACGCCCTCGGCCCCCTGATGGAGTTCCCGGGCGCGTACGTCTTCGGCTCCAACGACTACTACGGCCCCAGGCCCCGCAACCCCGCCCGCTACCTGCTGGAGAAGGTCCAGGGCCGGCACGGTCTGAACGGCAACCCTCCGGTGGTCGGCGCGATCCACAACCCGTGGGAGGACCTGCGGGACGGCTTCGACGCGGCGGGCTGGCTGAATCTCACGAACACGCGCGGCACCCTGAAGATCGAGGGCGTCACCCTGGAGCTGACGGGCCTGGACGACCCGCACATCAAGCGCGACCGCTACCCGCAGGTCTCCGGCAGCCCGTCCGCCACCGCGGACTTCTCGATGGGCGTCGTGCACGCCCCGTACCTGCGGGCGCTGGACGCCTTCACGGCGGACGACTACCCCCTGATCCTGGCCGGCCACACCCACGGCGGCCAGCTCTGCATCCCCTTCTACGGCGCCCTGGTCACCAACTGCGACCTGGATCCGGCTCGGGTGAAGGGCCTGTCCAGGCACACGGCGGACGGCCGTACGTCGTATCTGCACGTCTCGGCGGGCTGCGGCACCAACCGCTACACACCGGTACGGTTCGCGTGCCCGCCGGAGGTCACTCTGCTGACGCTGGCACCCAGGGCGTAACCCGGTCGCCTCACCCACATCGCCCCATATGCCCCCTTTGCCTAGCTTGGGGGCATGACCGCCCCCATACCCAGGGACATACCGGACCTCCCGGCACTGCCCGGCGGGTCCCTGTTTGCACCCTCCTACGTCCCCGCCTCCGCGGTGCTGACCCCCGTACACCGCCCCCTCGCCGCCGTGTACCGCCTGCTGGTCGCCCTGGCGGCAGCGGCGGCCGTGACGATCGAACTGCTCCTCGGCAGCCCGGTCCACGTCCTGAGCTACTTCGCCATCCAGACCAACATCCTGCTGGCCCTGGTCTTCACGCTCGCAGCCCGCCGCGCCTGGACGGCCCGCCGCCCGCTCCCCTCCGCCCTGACGGGTGCGACGCTGCTGTACATCACCATCACGGGGCTGGTGTACCACCTGCTGCTGAAAGGGGCCTCACCGCCGTTCTCCATGACGGGCGGCACCACGCCCCCGGCCGGCCTGCAGTGGATCAGCAACCAGATCCTGCACACGGCCGTCCCCGCCGCCGCACTGCTGGACTGGCTGCTCCTGACGGCCCCCGGCCGCCTCCACCTCCGCCAGGCGCCGACGTGGCTGCTCTACCCCCTGGCCTACCTGGCGTTCTCCCTCGGCCGGGGCGAACTGATCATCCCCGGCACGCCGGGCCGCTATCTCTACCCGTTCCTGGATGTCGGCCTGCACGGCTACAAGAGCGTCCTCGGCAACGCCCTCCTCCTCGGCCTCGCCTTCTACGGCCTCGCCGTCCTCATGGTCGCCCTCGACCACATCCGCCCGAACCCCGTCCGCCACCGCGCCAAAACCGGATTTCGTCTCCAGCCACCGGTGGGCTAAAGTAAACGACGTCGCCGCGACAAGCAGGACATGCGACGACATCGGGGTGTAGCGCAGCTTGGCAGCGCGCTTCGTTCGGGACGAAGAGGTCGTGGGTTCAAATCCCGCCACCCCGACAGAGAAACACCAGGTCAGGCCCGGTACTGAGAGATCAGTACCGGGCCTGATTTGCGTTGGGGGGCCAATTTGGGAGCCATTTGGGAGCCGACTTCGGGATGCGGCTCCCCAGGTCAGTTCCCGGCACACCTCACCACACGGTTGCGCCACAGCACTCGGCGTCAGGCGCCACGGTCTCCGCCTGTGCGCCCACGCATCCCGACATCCAGTTCGCGCCACGCCCCGTCATCATTCCTCGCGGACCGTAACCACGGTTGCGCCCTCTCTATGTCGGCCTTTACCTGCACTGAGCCATAGGAGAGGCGCAATTGGGGCGCGGACTGTTCCGGCCATCCAACCCAGAACCCATTGATGCAGCCTTGAACGGCCCTCATCCTGGAGCGTTCGCCAACGGGAGAGAGGGGAAAGGTGAGCGATCCTGGAATCCACGCCAGCGATCCTGACGTCATCGGGCAGACGGTGGGACTGATCAACTTCCTACGTGATGTGGTCCACAGCAGCCACCAGAGGCAGCGTGACGACCGAGGCCGCGATCGCGTATGGCTGGCCCGGCTGCCCGAGTCCGTCCGCAGGCCCGCGCCCCGAGACGATGGCGTACTGCTGGCGCTCGACCATGTACCGCAGAGCACGCCGCCCGACCTGCCCGCGTCGCTCGACGGCTGGGTGGACCCCGCGCGCTGCCATGACCCCGAAAGAGGTGACCCGCCCCTCGCGGCACAAGGTCCACAGGATCCGGGACACGAGCTGGAGCGCGTCACGGACCGGTCCGAGCGACAGGAAGAGGAAGGCGTCGTCCGCCGTGAAGAGGCCGCTGACGTACTGCGCGCTTACGGCACCTGGCTGGACCGCTGGCGTCGGTGGGCCGAGCGGGAGCGTGCACAGCGCCCGCTGCGCGAGCTCTACGACCGGCTCTACACATGGCACCAGAAGCTGGCCCAGGAGGACGACCGGACCGAACTCGTCCTGGGTATCGGGCTGTTGACCTGGAGCGATCCGAACGAGGACACGGTGCATCGCCACCTCCTCACGTATCGGGCGGAGACCTCGGTGGACCGCCGCACCGCGAAGCTGACCGTGCGCCTGTCGTCGGAGGGCGCCCTGCGGCTTGAGGACCAGGACTTCCTGGACAGTGACGACGGATGGGTGCGCGAGCGTGGCGCCGCGCTCGCGGAGGAGATCGCCGCCCAAGCCCTGGATCCGTTCGGACCCGAGGCGCTGGAGCAGCTGGCCCAGTGGCAGGAACGCGCAACCACCCGGCCCATGGGCTTCAGCGCGGAGTGGGAGCCTCCGCGTGCTCCTGAGCCAGGGGCGCGCCTCACGTACGCGCCCGCCCTGGTGATGCGCCCGCGCAACCTCAACGCCCTCCTGCGCTTCTACGACCAGATCGCGGAGACTGTGGTTTCGGAGGGGCACGCCCCACTTGGCCTGGCGCAGATGGTCCTGACGCTCGAAGCCGAGCAGCGGTCCGCGTGGGGCCGGGACCAGAAGGCGTCGTTGTTCAGTGACGATCACCTCTTCCCCGGCAAGACGAACGCGCAGCAGCGTGGTGTACTCGGGCGCCTGGACCACGACACCGGCGTCGTGGTCCAGGGACCGCCGGGCACGGGCAAGACGCACACGATTGCCAATCTGGTCTCCGCGCTGCTCGCGCAGGGCCAGCGCGTTCTCGTCACCAGCGCCCGCGATCAGCCGCTGACCGTCCTGCGCGACAAACTGCCCCCTGCTGTACGGGACTTGTGCGTGCTCCTGCTCAGTTCCGCACGTCATGACGGTGCGAGCGAACTGGAGCGCACCATCAATGCGCTCACCGACCAGGTGGCCGGCAGCGACCCCGACGAGCTGCATGCCGAGATCAGCCGTCTGGCCATGGAGCGAGACGACGTACGGGGCCGGATCGAGACGCTCACGGAGCAGGTCATCTCGCTCCGCGAGGCCGAGTACCGGCATCGCAGTGTGGCGCCGGGATACTCGGGAACCCTCGCCGAGATCGTGGAACACGTCCGTGCGGGCGCCCCCGAGTACAGATGGATCGGCCGCCTCCCGGACAGCACTGACGACAACCCGCCTCTGTCGGCCCAGCGGG
This sequence comes from Streptomyces sp. NPDC051172, assembly GCF_040682555.1. NCBI lineage: Bacteria > Bacillati > Actinomycetota > Actinomycetes > Kitasatosporales > Streptomycetaceae > Streptomyces > Streptomyces sp. NPDC051172. The sequence continues at coordinate 26,512 of NZ_JBFBBE010000076.1, read as the reverse complement.
CCCAAGAACTCCTTCTTCTGCTGCGCGACGGAGCGGGCGCACCGCGCGTCGACGGCGATCTGCCCGACCCTGACGCGTTGCCGACGCCGAAGCTCGTGGCAGGCGTCTTCGCGGCCAGTCGCCTCAGCGACGAGAACCTGTCGGCGGAGGCGATCGAGATCCGCGACCTGCTCGCTAGCCTCGAAACATCGGTAACCGGTGAGCTGACCTCTCTGCTCGATGACTGCGAGACGGCTCTCCACCGGCTCGGGGTCCCGGCCGACGCCACCCGCTGGGATCCCGATTCCTGGATCTCCCGGGCGCTGACGGCCCGGCTCTCGCGGGCCGACACCGGGCTGTGGCAGCGCGTCGCCACCCTCGCGGACGACATTCGCAAGGTCGCGCGCGACCTGGAGGCTCTGGGCCTGCGCTTGGTCACCGTGCCCGAGGGGCTGACTGCGCAGGACACGAGCCGCCTGGTAACCACCGGCACGGTGCTTCGGAACCACCTGGCGACGGGCAAGACCCTGCGCTCCCGGTTCCCCGGGAAGGCGCAGAAGGCGGCCCGAGAGCTGCTGGACTCCTGCACCGTCGACGGCGGTGCGCCCCAGACCGTCGAGGATCTGGACGCCGTCCTTGCCCATCTTCGGGCACACGCCGCACTAATCGGTGCGGCCACCCGCTGGCAGCAAGCGGGGGCCGCGATCACGGCGGGAGACGTCGAAGTCCGACTGGTCGAACTGACCGCACGTGCCGAGCACCTTGAGCACATACAGGCATTCGGCGCGGCCAGGGAACGTATCGACGAACTCCTGGTGCGACACGGCGCACGCCTGATGATCACCTCGCGCCGGGCATGGCAGGACTTCACCGCGGCCGTCGCCGCCCTCAAGGACCGGCGTGCCGCCGATGAAGCGGTCAGGCAACTGGCCCTATGGGACGAGGTCTTGCGTGGTCCGGGCGGGGGGACACAGCCGTCCGCGGAGTCCACGGCGCTCGCGCAGGCCCTCAGGGATCAGGACGTGGACGCGTACGCCGAGGCCATGGAGGGGCTGGCCACCGCTCACCGACAGGAGCACCGTGCCCGACAGTGCGCTGCATTGCTGGGCGATCTTCGCGCCGCGCACCCACTGCTCGCCGGTCGCCTCGTGGACAGCGCCGACGATCCCGGCTGGGAAGAACGCCTTGAATTCCTGGACCGGGCCTGGGCGTGGGCCAAGGCGTCGCACTTCATCGAGGCGCAGCGCACACCAGGTCTGGAGCGCAAACTCGAAGGCGAACTCAGCCAGCACGAGGCCCGCCTTGAACTCGTGACCGGTGAACTCGCCGCCACTTGGGGCCGGTTGCGATGCCTGGAGCGCATGACACAAGAACAGCGCTCGGCGCTGCAGGCGTACCGGACGCACATGGCGTCCTACGGCAAGGGCAAGGGCCGCCACGCCGGGCGCTTCCGGGCTGCGGCACGCGATGCGATGTCCGTGGCCCAAGGCGCGGTCCCCGCATGGGTGATGCCCATTCCCCAGGTCGCAGAGATGGTGCAGGCGAAACGGGACGCCTTCGACGTCGTCATCGTCGACGAGGCCAGCCAGGCCGGCATGGACGCCCTGTTCCTGATGTGGCTGGCGCCCCGCGTGATCGTCGTCGGTGACGACAAGCAGTGCGCGCCCGCCGTCACGGGTCAGGGCCGACTGCAGGCCATCGAGGACAAGCTGGCCGCCCACCTGCCGGATATGCCGGCCCGACTGCGTGAGCTCTACAAGCCGCACGCCAATCTGTACCAGTTGCTCGCCACCTTCTTCCCGAAGGTGATCCGCCTCGAAGAGCACTTCCGCTGCGTCCCCGAGATCATCAATTGGTCCTCCAGTACCTTCTACAACAACAAGCTCCTGCCCCTGCGCCAGTACGGCGCCGAACGGCTCGACCCGCTGCGCACCCACTTCGTGGAAGGCGCCGTGGCCACGGGCCGCGACAGTCGCATTCACAACCCCAAAGAGGCCGAGGCGATCGTCGACTGCCTGGCCCGCCTCGTCGACGACCCCGTCTATCAGGACAAGACAATGGGCGTGATCGTCCTCCAGGGCTTCGGTCAGACCAAGCTTCTTGAGTCCCTCATCGAGCAGCGGCTGCCGGCGACCGTGCGCGAGCGGCATCAGATACGGGTGGGCAACGCGGCTTCGTTCCAGGGCGACGAGCGCCACGTCATCCTGCTGTCGATGGTCGTGACGGACCCGCCACGCGCGACCGGCGGGAACAAGAGCGAACAGCAGGCGTACAACGTCGCCGCGAGCCGGGCCCAGGACCAGATGTGGCTCTTCTACTCAGTCCCGCCGGACCGCCTGAGGCCACACGACCTGCGTCTCAACCTCCTTACCTACATGGAGAACCCACCCGCCTCACTGGAGGCCGCAGACGACATCGGACCGGTGTCACCCGACATCCGCCGGGCTCCCTTCGACTCGCTCTTCGAACAGCGGGTGTATCTGGAGATCAAGGAACGCGGCTACCACGTGGTGCCGCAGTTCCCGGCCGGCAGCAAGCGCATCGACCTGGTGGTCGTCGGGGCCCGAGGTCGTCTCGCCGTCGAGTGCGACGGAGATCCGTTCCACCACGCCACACGGGAACAGATCGTGAGCGACCAGCGGCGGGACCGTGAACTGCAGCGTGTTGGTTGGAAGTTCTGGCGCATACGAGACAGCGATTTCCGCTTCGATCCCGAGGCGGCGCTCAGCGGCCTATGGGAAGAGCTCGACCGACAGGGGATCCGGCCCACGTCCTACCCACGCACCGGGCGAATTCCTACGCCGGGGGCCTCTGACACCGAGTGGAGGCCGCTCGACCTCGCATCGGACGACGAAGTCACCGACGCCCCGGACGCCGGGACGGAACAGATCGACGACGACAGTGACGACCGCACGGAGGACGTGGTATGACGCAGGATTCCATCCTGGGACCGCTCGACGGCAACACCCTAAAGGAGCTGGCCCGCGTCATCTGCGGCGACGACCACCTCTACTACCGCAGGGGTTTCGAGATAGCCCATTTCCTGGCGAACTCTGGGTGGCGCAACGTGCCCGAGTACGACGGTGAGTACCGCGGCGAGTGGACGCTCCAGCTCCTCACGGAACGCCGCGACGACCCCACCGAACTCGAGAAAGTCCTCCTCAGGCTCGCGGACCCACGCGAGTACCTCGACGAACTCGACGTCCTCCCGACCGTCGTCACCGCAGTAAATACCTTCCTCATTCACGAGGGCTTCCGCCTGGAGAATCCCGGTGGACGACCCAGGCTCGTCGTCTGCGATCCCGCCATGGCGCACCCGGGTCAGCAGGCTCCCGTCGAGCTCAAGGCCACCATGGCCGAGATCATCTGCGAACCGAGGATGGCAGCGCTGCTCCAGCGTCGCTTGGACGAGGCCCGTACCTGCTACGCCAACGGAGCCCACGTCGCGGCCATCATCATGCTGGGCAGCCTCCTCGAAGGTGTACTGCTGGCGGTGATCGAAGAACGCGACGCCTCCCTGATGCGCAGCAAGGACCCCGACTTCATCGGCCTCAAGGCCCTCATCGACATCTGCCACCGGGCGGACTGGATCGATGTCGATGTCGAGCGGTTCAGCCAGGCCCTGCGCGAGTACCGCAACTTCGTTCACCCGCGCCGGGAGTTCCGCGAGGCGCACACCCCCGACCGGGACACGCTCACCGTGTCCTGGCACGTCGTGAACAGCGCCCTCAACGACCTCGCTGCCAGCCAGCCCGAGCCCGACGCAGCTCAAGGGGGAGCACGATGAAGCCCACCGCAGAGGTACTGCAGGATCTCGCCCAACCATCGAACGTCGCTGTCCACTCAAACGCCGAGCTGGCCGGGGATGTGAGCGCCACGGCAGCGGCAGACGACGAGAAGCGGAAGACGGACGACCTCGCCCCACTTCGACGAAAGCCGCGTCTGCTGGCCGTACCGGCGAAGGATCTCGACCCATCCGTCCAGCTCACGGCCTGGGACGTCCTCCACGCCCTGGGCCGGGCGATCACCCTGTCCCGGCGTGGAGCAGGACGCGGACTCGCCGAACACTGGGGCTGCCTGAAGTACAACCAGGCACTGACCGGGGACTCCGACTCCTTCATGGCCCTTACCTCCGAGGGCCGGGACACCGCGGACTACTACAAGGCACTCCAGTCGGGCGAACTCGGCACCGGCTTCGCGCTGACGCTCGCCACCCGGCTGCTACGCCGGCGCTACCCCGACCACTTCGTCTCGATCGTGTCGGCCGACACGGCTCTCCGCGCGGGGTGGGCCCTGACCAGCAGGGACTCCGGGCCGAAGTCGGGCTATCGGTATCGCCCACAGTTCTTCGCCGAGGTGTGGCAGCCCGGCGCCGCGTCCCGCGTCATTCCCATCGCATGCAAGGGCAACCACAGCGGGCTCTCCACGTCGCACACACAGCTCGCCTCCGCCTCGGCTCATGCCGAGGCAGTCCACATCGGGGTGTGGAACGAGACACCCAGCCTGGTGTTCAGTACGGAACTGCCCCTCGACGGCCCCCTCGCGGTGCACCTGCTGGAGTCCGGAGGAGACGGAGGCTGGCTGGACGCACCACCCCGCACGCTTGATCACGCGTTGGAGGACGAGAACGTCTTTCCCGGCATTCAGCCGCCGCCCACACACGGGACCGAGCCCGAGGAACCCGAACCCGGCTATCACGTGAAACCGGAGCGCTACGCGTGGTTCCAGCATGCCCTCGCCCGCACCGCTGCCGCGAGCCTCACCGCCTTCGCCGGGGACGGCAGGGCGACCACCCCGTACCTGACGAAGCGGCAGGGCCAGCGCCACTTCGCCGGCCTGACGCACGCGGCCACGGACAGCGTCCAGGACGCCCGACACCAGTTCCTGGGCATCGACTTCGTCGGTACGGATCACGTCTTCCGGCTCAATCGGCGGCGGGTCGAGGCGTTCTCCGGCGTGGCCGAGGACCTGTTCCGCCACCTTGAGGCAGGGCGGGTGGAGCGGTACCGCCATGAGGTCTACGCCCGCCGGTCCACCTGGCCGCACGCCACTTGGGATCCGGGCTGGAACGGTCCCATCTCGGTGCACGCCGACGGTTCCGTGCTGGCCATGCGTTCGCTACGTCACTAGGCCCCGCCCCTCGGGGAGCCGCTCCCGAGAGCGGCTACCCGAGGGGCGCGGCAAGTAGACAGCAGCATCATCCTCTACGAGGCCGTGGCGGTCCGTCTCCAGCACCAGCGGGGCGCATCGGCGGAGCAGATGGCGAGCTGGTGGGTGGGACACTCCTGCCCTGCTTCCCACCGTGGGTTTCCCGGACTTCGCTCCGGAGTTCCATACGCACCGCGTCCATACGGACAGGCTGACCCCGTAGCGCAGGAAGTCCTTTTCCTTGAAACGGTGGACTCCCGCGGGCATCTGCGCGAAGACGTCCCGGTCGAGGCTGCCATCCCGCTCGGCCGCCTGCTCCAGCAGGGCACTGCGGCCGGCCCTGACCCACGGTCCCGGCGGTCAGTGTCCGTCGGCGACGAGTGCCGCTCGTGCGCGCAGAAGATCGTTGAGCGCGCGCACCGGCGACGTGGGGCACATCGCGAGACGGGCATCGAGTGCCGCTTCCCACTGCCGGGTCAGGCCAGCAACGAGACGCCGGCGCATGCCGACGGTGACGTGGGCATAGCGTGCCGAGACCGAGCCGTCGATGTGGCCCATGCGTTCGTCCATGAGGACCTTCTCGGTGCCGAGGTCCTCCATCATCGTGCGGTGGGTGTGGCGCAGACCGTGAGGTGTGAGGCCCTTGGCGATCGGGAGCCAGCAGGCGTCCGCCCGAGCGGCGGCGCCTCGGCCTCGGGCTGGGATGCCCGGCCACGGCTCGCCGAGGATGGGCACCGGACGGGCCTCCTGGGGTGCCTTCTTCGGGTACCAGCCGGACACCGCCGGGGTGAACAGCCAGGTGGCGAAGCCGTTGCGGCGCCAGTGGGCTGCGTGCTCCGACGTGGCACCGCCCCGAATGAACCCGAGCTCTGCGATGGCGAGTTCGACCCGTACGCGGGTGTCCTCGTGTACGCGGTCGGGGTGGTTGAGGGCGTTGGAAACCGTCCCCGTGGAGACCTCGGCACGGCGGGCCACGTCGACGAGCTTGGCGCCCTGGTGACCACCGGTACGAGCCGCGCCCTGGCCTCGGAAGACGTACGTCCTGCCGTGGCAGGGGCAGGGCGTCGGCTTCGTGCGGGCGATGTGGTTGAAGACCAGGGCGGACAGCCAGTCCGGCGAGTCGATGGTGCGGTAGCTGTCGTCCTTGGGCGGGCAGCGCACCAGCTCGCCGGTGTCCAGCTCGTACAGCTGCCACTCGACACGGAACGCGTCTCGGCGCACGAACTCCGTTTCCAGGCCCACGATTTCGCCCCATCGCGTGCCGGTGTAGCCCTTGAGGGCCACGGCGATGAACTCGTCGTCGCGGCCGGAGAGCAGAGCCCCGCGCTCGGCGGTGAGCAGGATGCCGAGGGCATCGGTGACGACCTTCTCCGGGCCTCGGTCGCGCGAGCGGCCGGCGCGCTTGCCACGGCCACGTCGCCTGGCGGCCGGGTTGGACGTGAGCAGGCCCTCGTCGATCGCGTCCTCGAAGATCAGGTGGAGCGTGGAGCGCCAGGTCTTCACGCTGGACGCTGCGTACGCCGCCCGCTCCTTCTTCTCCCACAGCTCAACGTCCGTGCGCAGGATGCCGGCCAGCGCCTTGTCCTCGAAGTCGGGGAGCAGGTGCTCCTCGATGTGGCGGCGGTAGTTCTGCATCGTCGAGGCGGCGAGATCCTGGGCGGCGTACCAGCGGCTCGCGTACTCGCCGAAGGTCTCCTGGCCGAGTGCCGGGTCGCGCCAGTCGCCACGCCGGTACTTGTTCTCTGCCTCGCTCGCAGCGCGCTGGGCCTCGCCCTTGGTGGCGTACTTGACCGGCTTGCCGTCCTCGCCGACGACGGTGAGGTGCTTGCCGGGCGAGACCTTGTAGCGACCGCGCCAGTAGTTTCCGCGCTTCTCGCCGAAACCCATGTATCCCTCCCCTGCTTCGTCGTCGTGCTAGGCCGCAGTCCCGAACTGGCTCTGGCGCGCTCGGCGTGGTGGCCGGGCGCGGAGACGAGCCGTGGAAGCGGCGGGCGACGAAGGGAGCTGCGCAGCAGGGGTTTTGGCGGCAGGAGCCGCTTTCACCGCTCGCTGCTGCGGGAGAGCCGGGCGAGCCTCGTTCATGCGGATGATCTCCGCGAGGTGCTCGTCGGTGAAGCGGTAGGAGCGTCCGACGCGGGTGAACGGGATGAGCCGGCGGCGGGCACGGTCCTTGACCCACCAGGCGGAGCAGCCCAGCACGGCGGCGACTTCCTCGGGGACGTAAAGGCGCGGTAGGGCGACCTCAGCGGCCGCAGTCGGTGCGGAGGCAGGAGGTATTGCGGGTTGGCGCAAGGAGTGAGTCCTCTACAGGTCGTGGCGGTCGTGGGCGCGGCAACGCCGACCCGCCGGTCGATCGCTAGGGATGAGGGTGAGATGCCCGGCCAGGAGGTTTGCGGGTCCAGGTCGGGAGCAGGTGCCGGAGGTTATGCCTCGTCGGTGGCGTAGCCGTCACCGACGCCGGGCGGGGGACCATGCATCTTCAGCATGGTCTTGTTGGCCTCCTCCGCGATGGCGCTCTGGACCATGAGGTCGGCTTCCTCACGGATGTCGGGGTGTTCGGCCAGGTAGGCGTCGAGCGCGTCACGCGCCTCCGCGAAGGCCATGTTGGCTCTCTGAGTCGCGCGGAACGCGTCCACCACCTCATCGATGAGCTCCATGGCGCGGGCCTTGGCCGCCAGCTGCGGCGGCCCGACGAGATTACGCAGATCGATGCCGAGAACCTCGGCGAAACCGATGGCGTCATCGAGGTTGATGCGGCGCTTCCCGTTTTCGATCCGCCAGACCGCGGACGGGTTCATCTCGAAGCCGGCCTCGTTGAGCCGGTCGGACAGGGCGTTGGTGCTCCAGCCGCGCGCTTCGCGCTCCACCCGGATGCGGGTCGCGACGTTGGCCTCGCCGCTGAGCAGGACGCCCCCAGACGGTTCTTCCTCCGCCATCGGCGCCTCCTTCCGTTCGTAGCGATGCACTGCGGTTTGCAGCACAGCCTAAACAGTAGCATCGCTACTGCGAGATGCAAAACACTTCTGCGATCTGCAATTCGTGTGGCATAGTGATGGCACCCCCACCCCACTGACCTCAGGAGTCCGCACGCCCGCACGCGACATGAAAGAAGCCCCCGGCGATGCCGGGGGCTCAAGCGCAAACCTCTCAACCGCCATCCCTAGCGATCAACCTGCGGAGACCGGGATTGCCGTCCCATATGGCCCGCAAGCAGAGGAGCTGATGCCCAGTATGACCGATCCCCAGCCGACTACGCCATCCCTTCCCGACCACGCCGCGACATCGTGGCCTCCGGTTGCTGTACCCGGCCAACCGGCTGGCTCCGCCACGCCTCCCGCCGACGAGGGCTCCGCCGAGACACCCGCAGCTGTGCCCCTGCCCGAGGGGGCGCAGATCCTGAACGACCTGCGGGCGCAGATCAAGCGGTACGTGGCGATGCCGAGCGAGGAGGCGGTCACGGCGGTGGCACTGTGGGTCGCGGCGACGCATCTGCAGCGTGCGTGGCAGCACGCGCCGCGTCTGGCGATCGTCGCGCCGGAGAAGCGGTGCGGTAAGTCTCGGCTGCTGGATGTGGTGACCGAGACGGTGCACAACCGGCTGATCACGGTGAACGCGAGCGCGGCGGCGATCTTCCGGTCGATCGACGGAGAGGATCCGCCGACGCTCCTGGTCGACGAGGCCGACACCATGTTCTCCACGACCAAGGCCGCGGAGAAGAACGAGGAGGTGCGCGGCCTGATCAACGCCGGGCACCAGCGTGGCCGGCCTACGCTGCGGGTGTCCGGGCCCGAACACCAGGTACAGGAGTTTCCGACCTTCGCCATGGCCGCCCTCGCCGGGATCGGCGACCTGCCCGACACGATCATGGACCGTGCGGTGGTGATCCGGATGCGCCGTCGCGCGGCGGGCGAGAAGGTGGCCTCCTTCCGCACCGGCCGCGACACCCCAGCCCTGAACGCGATCCGCGACCGCCTCCACGCCTGGCTCCAGCCGCTCTACGAGCAGGCCATGGAGATGGAGCCACCCATGCCGGTCGAGGACCGCGCAGCGGACACCTGGGAACCCCTGGTCATCATCGCCGACCTCGCCAGAGGCGACTGGCCGGTGCTGGCCCGCGCCGCCTGTCGCACCATGACCGACTACGAGGCTGGCCAGGACGAGGAAGGCGGCCTGCGCACCCGCCTCCTGGTCGGCATCCGCCGTGCCTTCGCCGCCGTCGGCGACCCGGCCGTGCTGAGCACGAAGCACCTGCTGGAGTCGCTAAACGCGGACAGGGAAGCGCCGTGGGCGGAGTACGGCGCCAACGGCCTGACCCCGCGTGGCCTGCAGCTGCTCCTGAAGCCCTACGGCATCAGCTCGGCCAACCGTCGCTTCCCCGACGGCACCCAGGCCAAGGGCTTCGCGCGCAACCAATTCCTCGACACTTGGGCCCGCTACTGTCCCGAGCCCACATCGGCTGACCTGCCTGAACGGTCGGCGGCCGAGCCGCTGCCCGGCACCGCGGCCTGACTCGACTCCACTCGCATCACTCGTCCCCGCGCAGGTCAGCGCGGGGACGAGTGAGAGAGCCGCAACGAGTCGAGTCGACATCACCACATCACTCGTACCTGCCCTGACCAGGCACGCAACGAGTGGTACGAGACGTCACGCCCCACGGCGGCCATGCCCTGCCCTCCCCCTGCGCCGCAGCCGCCACCCCAAGACACCTGGAGCTACTCGCTTGTTCGCACGCATCGCCGCCATACGCGGCACCGACCTGATCCGCCTCGGCATCGCCCTGCTCGCCGTATTCGCCTTCGCCCTCTCCTACGACGCCCTGCGCCAGATGGGAGTCGCCATCCACATCCGCGGACTGCTCACCTACGCCTTCCCACTCGTGATCGATGGGTTCATCGCTGTCGGCGTCGGAGCTCTGCTCATGCTGCGTACCGCACCCTGGTACTCCCGGCTGTACGTGTGGCTGCTCGTCGGTGTCGCCACGATGACGAGCATCTGGGCCAACGCCGTACACGCTGTCCGCCTCAACGAGCAGGCCCGTCATGGTGATGGGCTCCGTCTCGACGACGTCACCGTCGGCGCCTTGTCCGCCATCGCCCCGCTCGCTCTGGCCGGTGCCGTCCATCTCTACATCGTCGTCCACCACCACCCCGCGCCCCGCTGCCCCGCCTATGTGGCGCGGGACTCTGCCGACGTGGCTTCGGACACGACTAACGTGGCTGAGACCCCTCAGCCCCCTGGTGCCCCACAGGATCACGAGCCCCGTGAGATCTCTCCCGAACGGCTCGCCCTCGCGCGCACCGCGCCACTCGGGCGCAAGGGCCGCGCCTCGCGCCGCCACATCGAAGCCACCTTCCGCAGCAGGGACTTGACCATCGGCAGGACGGAGGCGGACAAGCTCAAGGACACCCTGCAAGCCGAGCTCGACGCAGCCGCCTCCGAGCGGCCGCAGGAACTCGAAGCGGTCCCCGCCAGCACTGCCGCTTAACCCCTGCGTCCACGCCGGTCGCCCCGCCTCCGGGCTCGACCCGTGTCCCCCGTGCAGCCAGGCACGGGGGACACGCGGGCCGGCGTAGCGATGCACCCCGACGCCCCAGCACCCCTCGGAGAACCAACCCATGCACGATCCGCACCACGAACTCCCCATCCACCAGCAGGTGATGAACACCGGCCTCAACAGCGCAGCAAGTTGTCGGGTAAGGAGTCCTTACCCGCCCTCCGCCCCGCAGCGGGCGGAGGCATCCGGCGCCGAGGCGGCACCGGAGTCGGCCGGCCCAGGGGAGCCGACCGACGAAGGGAGCAGCAAGTCGTCGTCGAAGCTGTCCACGTCACCTGCGCCTCGTCGTCGTCTGCGTGACAAGCAGTTGCGCGAGCGCCGCGTGCACCCCCGCTACAACGACAACGAGTTCGCCCTCGTCCAGCACGCCGCCGCATTGAGCCGCATGGCGCTTGGCGGCTATGTGGCCGAGTGCTCGCTCGCCGCCGCCCGCTCTGACGACCCCACCGCAGCCGTCGCCGACTACCGCGCCATGATCAAGGCGCTCATGGCCGCCAACGGAAAGCTCGGCCAGATCGGCGGCAATCTCAACCAGCTCAGCCATCACCTCAACAAGGACGGCGCCTGGCCCCACCCCGCCACCGTCCAACGGCTCCTGGACCACGTCGAGGCGACCGTCGCCGAGCTGGACACTGCCATCGCCCAGGTCACTGAGGGGCGGTGAGCGGGTGATACCCAAGATCATCCTTAGCTCGGGTCCGTATGCCACGCGTCGCACGATCGGCTACCTCTTCGGCAAGGGCCGGGCCAACGAACACGTCGACCCGCACCTCGTGGCGTCCTGGAACGACTTCGCCCCCGACCCCGGCCGCAGCCCCCACCGCGATCCGAAGGACGCGATGGCCCAGCTCGTCGCCCAACTCGACCAGCCCGTGAAGATGCTGGGGGACAAGGCGCCCAAGGACACCGTGTGGCACTGCCCCGTCCGTGCCGCACCCGAGGACCCGATCCTCACCGACGCCCAGTGGGCCGACATCGCCCGCCGCATCGTCGCCGCCGCCGGCATCGCCCCCGACGGGGACGAGGACGCCTGCCGCTGGGTGGCCGTCCGTCATGCAGACGACCACATCCACATCGCCGCCACCCTCGTACGGCAGGACGGCCGCCGCCCCGAGCGCGGCTACGACCAGCGCGCCGTCCAGCGCGAGGCCCGCAAGATCGAAGTCGACTATGGGCTCCGGCGGTTGAAGCAGGGCGACGGAACCGGTGCCAAACGGCCCACCAGCAAGGAGCACTTCAAGGCCAAGCGCCTGGGTCAGGACGCCGCCACCCGAGATGTCCTACGGCTGCGGGTTCGCCGCGCCGTCGCCGCGGCGTCCGACGAGACCGAGTTCTTCGCACTGCTGGAGGCAACGGGCGTGACCGTACGCCTCAAGCTCGGCCCCTCCGGCGACGCGCTCGGCTGCAACTTCGCCCTGCCCGACGACACCAACGACAAGGGTGAGCCGGTGTTCTACGCAGGCTCCACCCTCGCCCCCGACCTGTCCCTGCCCAAGATCCGCAAGAGCCTCGCCACCACAGGCCCTGAGCCGGCCGCTGTCCGGGCGGGAGACCCGTGGCACCAGGCGACAGCCGCCGCCGAACGCATTCCCCATCACCTCTTCCGTGGCGACGAAAGGACCGCTCAAGGCCAACTGGTGGCGCTCGGCGCGACGCTGGACCTGCTCCCGATCACCGCGCCGGCCGCGGTGAAGGCGGAGCTCGAACAAGCCGCCGTCGCATTCGAGCGCGCCACCCGCTCCCGTATCGCGGCCGACTTGGACAGCACCCGAGTCCTGCGTCGCAGCGTCCAGGCGATCTGGCGGGGTGGGCCCGGGGACGGCGACGGGTCCGGGTTCGCGATGCTCCTGAACACCGTGCTCACGGCGGTGGCGTTCGCGATGCACTGGCACCGCACGCACCAGCACGCCCAGCAGGAAGCAGCGGCCGAGCAGGCCCTCGTTCACCTGCAGATCGCGTACGGGCAGATCGCCGAGCCAGTCCTGGCGGGCCTCGCACAACGCGCCCCGAGCCTCCAGATGAAGCAGCGCTTCGCCCGCCACCTCCAGCAGGCGGTCCCCGAGCACGCAGAGCGCATCCTGGACGACCCCGCCTTCGACGCCCTCGCAGCCGTGCTCGCCCAGGCCGAAGCCATCGGCCATGACACGGCGACCCTTCTCCGCCAGGCCCTCGGCCAGCGCACCCTCGACGATGCCCGCAGCCCCGCCCGCGCCCTGACCTGGCGCATCCGCCGCCTCGGCGAGCGCCATGCCCCCAGCCCTCGGGCCCAGGCAGCCAAGGCCCGCAGCGCTGCACAAGGTCACGGCGCCCCAGTCCTCCCGATGGCCGTCGCCCCACTTCAACCGCGGTCATCGGCGCACCGGCGCTGACGAAAGAGCGCGGAAGATAGCCGACGATCCCCGGTTACCGAAACCGGGGATCGTCCGGAGCATTTGTGCCTCAACCCCGAACTCCGGAAGGAATCCCTTACATGCCCTCGACCGAAATCCGACCGCACATCGTCGCCCTCCTGTGCCACTCGGACTTCAAGCTCCGGTCCGACACCAACACCTGGACCCACCGCTCCGGACGCCCGTTCACCGAGGAGGAGCAGGCAACGGCCCTCTCGGCCACCAAGGCCGAGTTCGAGGAGTTCGGCGCACAGCACCAGCGCTACATGGAGTACCTGTACGCGAAAGAGGGAGGTCCCGACACCCTGCAGCGCTTCCTCGCACCGTTCATGGAACGGCTCATCGAGAAGACCCTCGGCAACGCCGTCGACCTGATGAATGAGGGCGATCAGGCCGAACTCGATCGCATCCTCGGACTCATACTCGACCCGGCTCGTCCCTTCACCCCGTACGCCTTCTGACGTAACGCGGCCAGAACCGGCTGGCAGCCACTCGGTGGCCGCAGCAGGCACCACGGGCACGGCTGCGCCGATCAGGCCCGTGCGGAAACCTCGGGAGTGAGCAGCTCCAGCGCCTCCTCCCAGCGGTATCGGTCGGCACCGCCCCCGACCTTCGGCTGGTGAGGCTCGTACGAGCCAATCAGGACGCCCATCTCGCGCAGCACGTCGAGGCTGCGTGCGTACGCGGGGTGGGCGGCCTGGGCCCGGTTCAGGTACGGGAACACGGCGATCGGGATGTCCATCCCGTATGCCTCGCACAGGATGCCCAGCGCCAAGGTGTCGGAAATTCCCGCAGCCCATTTGTTGATCGTGTTGAAGGTCGCCGGCGCCACCGCGATGGCGTCGGCGGGTGGCAGCGGACGCGGGTCACCGGGCAGCCGCCAGGCCGAGCGGATCGGATAGCCGGTCTGTGCCTCGACCGCCTCGGTATCGATGAAGCCGAGGCCCTGGGGGGTGGCGACGACGCCCACATCCCAGTTCGCCTCCTGGGCCGCAGTGATCAGCTTGCCGACGTCACCGGCGATCCCGGAGGCGCACACGACGACATACAGGAAGGGCTTCTTTTTGGTCGGTTCGGTCTGTCGGCCTGGCTGATCACTCACGCGGGGACTCCCAGTTGGCGGCTGAAGCGGTGCAGTTCCGGCAGCGTACGGCGGCGGTCGCGGGCGGCCATGTCGGCCACCAGCTCGCGGACGGCCGGTCGGCGGATGTCCTGGGCCGCGCAGCTCTCGGCGATGCGCAGGGCCTGGTACCCGTCGGCCAGGCGGCCCTGCTGGCTGTAGGCACGACCGGCTTCGATCCACAGGGCGGCGCGGCGCTCGGGGACCGGGATGTGGCGGCGCATGAGCGGTCGGGCGGTGTCCAGGGCGACGCCCGCGTCGCCGAAGACGACGGCCGCGCTGAGTCCGTGCAGGGCCACGTTGGTCGGGCTGAAGTTGGCCCAGGCGTCGGGACTGTCGAGCGCGACGTAGCGGGCGACTTCCTTCGCCTCGGTGAGGAAGTCCTGGGTGGCGGAGCGGTCACCACCGCTGCTGGCGGCGGTGACCCCGCGCAGGAGCAGCAGTCCGAGCGCCGCGAGATACCTCGGGGAGCGCTGGTCGTACGAGCCCGTGAGCTGATCGGCAGTGTGCCGGACGAGGGTGACGGCCTGGGCAGTGTGGCTGTCACGGGCCAGAGCGTGGGCGTGCACGCGGACGCTGGAGGCGAGGACGACGGGATCGCCGGAGCGTTCGGCCTCGGCCATCGCGCGTCCGACCGCGAGCCAGGCGTTGCCCTGGTCGCTCTGTTTCAACAGCAGGCTCGCCGAGGTCTGGTACGTCGTGGCGAGGAGACCGGACAGGTCGCTCGAGCCGGGGTCTTCGTTGATGGCCTGGCGCAGCTGCCCGATCAGGACGGGCAGCGCGCCCTCCAGCTGCGTGTAGTCGCAGGTGCAGAAGAGGCGGCGTACGCCTGCGACTTGGTCCTGCAGGCCCTGTAGGTCCGGTACGGGTTCGGCGGTCACACGGGCCGTTCCGGGCAGCAGAGACTGGACCAGGTCCTGGTGACTGTTGTGCGGGGTGACGGTCGGGGCCGCGAGCGCGGCGATGCCGGCGGCGAGAACGGTACGGCGGCGCATGTCCTCAGTCTCGGGATCGGAGGGGCTGATGTCCGAAGCGGTGGCGAGGCCGAGGCGGTGCGGCGGAATTGCCAGCACCCGCGCGACCTCGCGCAGCATCCGGACGTCCTCCGTACCCCTGCCGCCTTCCAGGCGGCTCACCTTGGACTGGTGATAGCCCAGGGCCAAGGCGACGTCCTTCTGTGATCGCCGCTGTAATACGCGTGCCTGGCGGATCACTTCACCGATCCGTCTCGCCTCGCTGTGTGCGTCGGCCATCTGTGCCACGGCTCCTCCTGCCGTCGCCGATCCTGCCTGCTCAACCGAGCGTAATAGAGAGGCAGTTGCCCGTGATGCAGCTCCTGCATAGACGATGCAGCACCGGCACACGTCCTGGTTCGAGGGGCTCGTGAGGCGGTTGCGTGGAGTGGCCGAACCGATCCAGGAGGCCGCTCATGCAAGCGCACCAAATCCGGATTCCCGTCTGCGGCACACCTGCTGGTGCCACGTCCGCGCGCCGGGAGATCGCGGAGGGGATACGAGCTTGGGGCACCTCCCTCAGACCCGAACTCCTGGACGCAGCGGAGCTGGTCGCCTCGGAGCTGATCACGAACGCGGTCCGGCACGCGCACGACGGCCCGATCACCGCTGGCGTCGACCTGGACGGCCAGGCGCTGCGGATCGCGGTGATCGACACCAGTGCCGACATCCCCGAGATCGCCCTGCCAGATTCCGACGCGGAAGACGGACGCGGCCTGTTCCTCGTCGCCGCACTCGCGGATCGCTACGGGTTCGACCCGCTGCCTTCCGGCAAGCGCTGCTGGGCCGAGTTCGAGTTCAGCACTTCGCTCCTCCCCACCCCAACACACCGTCCCTCGCAGAGGAGTTAACCGTTGCCAGCCCTACGAATCCCCCCAGTCGCCGCAGAAGTAGTCGCCGTACGACCGAGCATTCCGCTGTTCGGAGCCGTGACCGTCGACGGATCGAAGAACGCGGCCCTTCCCCTGCTGGCCGCCGCGGCGGCCATGCACCGCTCCGTGCACCTGAGCAACGTCCCCGCGAACACGGACGTCGAGACGATGCTCACCCTTCTCCAGCAGGCCGGTTGGCACGCGGCCCGTCCGGTCAGCGATCCGCACACTGTGGCGATCCTGCCGAGCGACAAGCCGCAGCCGGATCCCGATCCCGCCGTTGCCTCCCGGATCCGGGCTTCGTACTACCTGATCCCGGCTCTGCTCGGCACCTACGGACGGGCCCGCCTTCCGTGGCCGGGCGGCTGCGCCATCGGGGAGCGCGGGATGGAACAGCACTTCAAGGTGTACGAGCGCTTCGGTGACCGCTCGACCGTCGACGACCACGGCTACCTGGTGGAGGCAGCCACTGGTGGACGCGGAACGGTGTCGATCATGCTGCCGTTCCGGTCCCGCGGGGCGACCATCGCCGCACTCCTGCGCGCGGTCGTCGCCGGACGCCCGCTGCGACTGGGGCAGCCGAATGTGTCACCCGAAGTCCTCAGCGTCGTAAAGGCGTTGAAGATCGCCAGGTGGGAGTCTCAGGTCAGCGAGAAGGTCCTCACTCTCCAGCCGCCTCCGTCCGCTACCGACGGCCCCCTTGCCTGGACGGTGCCCGGCGACAAGATCGAGGCCGGCACTCTGGCCTGCGCGGTCGCAGTGAGCGGCGGCAACGCACACATCCTCGGCGTACGCCGCGACGACATCGCACCCCTGGTCGTGGCGCTGCGCTGGCTCGGCGTCCCCGCAGACGCCGAGGACGGCACCCTCACCGTCCAGGCGCAAGACGCCCAGCCCACCGGCCGCCCCCTGCGAGCCATCGCCTCCCTGTCCCCCGGCGGCCTGGACGCGGACTTCGAACCACCGCTGATCGCCCTGGCCCTCACTCTCCCCGGCACCCACCTGTTCGCCGACGACATCAACCCCGGCCGCCACGGCAACCTGCTGCCCCAGCTCATCCGCCTCGGAGCCACGATCGACGAGCTGTCCCCCACGCAGTGTCGTTTCGCCGGACCGCAGCAACTGACGGGTGCCGGAGTCGAGGCCACCGACATCCGCACGGGCTCCGCCCTGCTCATCGCCGGGCTCACGGCTCAGGGCGTCACCACCCTCGGCGGCCTGGAACAGCTCCGGCGCGGCCACGCCGACCTGCCCGTCAAACTGCACGCCCTCGGCGCCGACATCTGCGAGGTGATCCCGTGAACCGGCAGCTACGGCAGATCATCGCCACGACCGACGTCCACTCCTCCTTCGACTCAGCCGCCCCGATGCTCGCCTACCTCCACGCCGCCAGGCCCGACAGCCTCATCGTGGACTGCGGTGACTTCTTCGAGGGCAGCGGCTTCTACCACCTCGCGAAAGGCCGTATCGAGCGCGAAGTCCTCACCACCCTGTACGACCTACTCGCGCCCGGAAACCACGGCTGGCCACATTACTTCGAACCGCAGCTGCACCGGATGGCGGTCTGCGCCAACACGACCGACGACAGCGGCAATCCGCTCTTCGACCGTGTACGCATCCATGTCATCGGAGGACGACGAGTCGCCGTCACTGCGGTGATGGGCCCGCAGGCGTTCAACGCCATCCCTGCCGACCAGCGCGCAGGCCACCGCATCAGCAACCCGGCTCAGGCCCTCCGCGAACTGATGCTGGAGCACCACCACCTTGCTGACGCCTGGATGGTGCTGTCCCACTCCGGCTTCGAGGAGGACCTGAAACTGGCCGCCGCCTGCCCGTTCGCGGACGTCATCTTCGCCGGGCACTGCCACAGTGACGCCCTCGGACCCGAGCACGTCGGCGACACCCTCGTAGTCAAGGGACGCGAACTCGGCATCGGATACGCCGCCACCGAGCCCGTCGGAAGCGGCTGGGCAGCCCGCACCGGCCTCTTCCCGAAGGCCACTGCCGTTCCCCAGGACCTCGCCGCGCTGCTGGAAGAGATCTCGACCGTCGGGGAGCAGTTGAGAACCCCCGTCGGCACCGTGGACAGGCCACACCGCAACACACCCCTGGACCGCCATAGGCTGCTCGAAGAGATCGTCGGCCGACTGCACTCCGGCCTCGGCGCTGACGCGGTCATCCTCAACGAGACCGCCCTACGTCCCGTGCAACTCGGCACCACCCTCACCCTCGGCGATCTGCTGGCCATCGAGCCCTTCGGCAACCAGCTCGTGCACGCCTTCCTCCCCGAGCAGCACGTCCAGGACCACACCAAGCTGCTCGACCACCTCACCGAACGCGTCGGCCCCCTGGTCGTCGCCCCAACTCCCCTGCCTCCGGCGATCCGCACAGTGCTGACCACCGACTACCTCGCCGACAGCTACCTCGGCAGTCGAACTCACGAGGCAGGCATACGGCTTGGACAAGCCGTATGCCGCGTTCTATCCACCTCACTCCCCAACTCCGCCGAGTACCAAGAAGGAGGCGAGCAATGATCCTCACCGGGCCTGAGATCAAGGCTGCCGTGGCCGACGGCCGCCTGCGGATCGCCCCCTTCGCCCCTGATCAGACGAACCCCAACAGCTACAACGTCCGCCTCGGTCCCACCCTGCTGACATACGCCGCCAAGGTGATCGACGCTCACCGCCCCAACCCGACGCGCTCGATCCTGATCGGCAAGGACGGCTACGTGCTCCAGCCCGGCGAGCTGTACCTCGGCCACACCGTCGAGGAGGTCGGCTCGGACGTCTTCGTCCCCCTGCTCTTCGGCCGCTCCTCGGTCGGCCGCCTCGGCCTGTTCGTCGAGATCACCGCGCCGATCGGCGACATCGGCTTCCACGGCCAGTGGACCTTGATGCTCTCGCCCGTCCGCCCGCTGCGGGTGTACGCAGGCATGAAGATCGGGCAGGTCATGTTCTTCGTCTCCACAGGTGACGTCGATCTATATCGCGGCAAATACCAGGGGGCTGCCGGCCCGCAGTCCTCCCGATACTGGCGGGACACGGCCCGTATCCCGGCGGTCGCTTCATGATTCTCACGGGCCCGGCCATCGCCGCCGCAGTCAGCACGGGAGCGATCACCATCGCCCCGTACGACCCAGCTCGGCTCTCCCCCAACGCCTACGACTGGCGGCTGGGCGACACGATCCGCATCTGCGACGGCGACTTGGACGCCGCCGCTCCCACCGCTTTCACCGAACACCCCATCCCCACCTCCGGCTTGGTCCTGAGGCCCGGAGCGCTCTACCTCGGCGTCACGCTGGAGAGGACCGGCTCGGAGACGTACGCACAACTGCTCAACGGCGACCGCACCATCGGCGCCCTCGGCATCTGGGTCCACGTGTCCGCTCCACTCGGCCACCAGGGCCACGCGATCCGCTGGACCTTGGAGATCCGGGTCGCCAAGCCCGCCCGCGTCTATCCAGGAATGACCTTCGGCAAGCTCGTCTTCCTCACCACCCTCGGCACCCCGGCCAGCTACCAGCAACAGCGCGCCAAGTACGCGGCCACGAAAGGCATCGACATCTCCCGCCTGTACGAAGAGATCCCCCAAGGAGCGCTGTGAGCCCCGTCGTACGCCCGGCCACGGGTCCGCTGACCGCCACCTTCCTCGACCTCCCAGCCGGTAGCCCCGGAGGAAGCGTCGAACTCTTCCTCGACCTCTACACCGGCGAGAAACCCCTCATCCCCGCGCGGGCCTTCATGCTGGCCCCCACCGGCCCCAGACCCCGTCTACCAGCGCGGCTCGATCTGCTGTCGGTGTCCGGGAAGTGCTTGAATGGCGCCGGCTTCAGCCGCTACGTCGCAGCCTTGCGCCAAGCCCTGGTGGCTGCGATAGATCCAGCGCAGATCGGCGTACTGCACCTGCAGCACCTCACATTCGGCGCCACCCCCGCGTTACTCCGGGCCCTGCCGGCGCACCCGAGGATCGCGTTGGTCCACGGCACCGACCTGCTGTTCGCCAAAGCCCACCGCGATCAGCTCCAAGTCCTGCGCGAGACAGCGAGGGCCGCCGACGCCATCGTCGTACCCACCAGTGCGATGGCCGATCACCTGCTCAAACTCGCCCCGCAAGCCGACCGCCGCAAGATCGTCCACATCCCCTGGGGCATCCCCAACCACCTGCTCGCCGGTCCACCGGCCCGGCCCGCGCGCACGTCGGCCAGCCACCTCCGGCTGCTGTATGCGGGTCGGCTGACCGCCGAGAAGGGTGCCGAGCACCTGATCACCAGCCTGGCACCCATTCCAGGCATCGAGCTGAGCATCGCCGCCCCAAGAGCCCAGTTCCACGCCTTGGCCCCGCTGCTTCAACGAACCAGAGTGCGCGCCCAGTACCTCGGCTGGCTCCGCCGTCCACAGCTGTGGAAAGCCTTCACGGAGCACGACGCACTGGTCATCCCGTCCACCACCCTGGAGGCCATGGGCCTGGTCGCACTGGAGGCCCAAGCCTGCGGCCTGCCCGTCCTGTACCAACCCGTGCCCGGTCTCAGCGAAGTGCTCGCCGCGTCCGGAGTGGCTACCGACTTCACCCACTCCGCCGCGCTCACTCGCGACCTGGATCGGCTGAGAACCGCACCGGGCCTGTTGCCCGCGCTTCGGCAAGCGGGCTACGCGAACGCCGCCCGCTACCCCCTCTCAGCAACCGCTCAGGCCCTGACCGAACTCGGCCAAGCACTCACCTGATCCCACGCGAAATCCCTCCGGCTTCGTGGCAGCGATCACGCCTGCGGCTTCGCGTCGATCTCCGCGATCAGACCCTCGATACGGGTGCGGATCTCATCGCGGATCGGACGTACGGCCTCAGCTCCCTGACCGGCGGGGTCTTCGAGCTGCCAGTCGAGGTACTTCTTGCCGGGGAAGATCGGGCAGGACACCCGCATGGACCACCTCGGCGTAGAAGTCGCCTCCACCGAAGACGTCCACGCCGCCACCACCCGCCTCGCCGACCAAGGCATGAACACCACGGTGGAGAACGACACCACCTGCTGCTACGCCCTCCAGGACAAGGTCTGGCTCCACGGCCCCGGACAGGAACCCTGGGAGGTGTACGTCGTCAAGGCCGACGCCGACACCCCCGCCAAGCAACCCGAAAGCACCTGCTGCACCAGCGCCACCGAGTCCACGGAGGCCGAGGCCAGCAGCTGCTGCTGACACCTGCGACCGGTCCGACGACATGAGGCTGCGAACGAGCTGAGGCTTGGTCGCAGCCTCATGTTGCGCGTGGCGTCACCCGACACCGAGGCGAAAGCGTTCCCCGTTCCTCCCACCCGTGTCACTACGCTGACGACGGGATGCCCACGGCGAACAGGGAGACCATGACGTACCGCACCGATCGCATCGAGCAGCTGCTGGGTGAAGGCGTCCGAGACAAGGTCTACCCGGGAGCTGTGTGGGCTGTTGGTGACGCCGCAGGCATCGGGGCGTCCGGCACGACAGGCGTCCTCGACCCCGACGAGCCGGATGCTCCGATGCGCCGGGACACGGTCTTCGATGCCGCCAGCCTCACCAAGATCCTCGCCGTCTGGTCCTCGATCGGCGCCCTCTGGGAGGACGGCAAGCTCGACCTCGACACCCCGCTCGGCTCGTTCTGGCCGGAGGTCACCGGCCGGCCACTCGGAGCGGCAACCGCCCGACAACTCCTGACCCACACCGCCGGCCTCCCGCTGCGGGCCCAGCTGAAGAACCTCTACGGCGCCGATGCCCAGGACATCCGCGACGGGGTCCTGCACGAAGCCCTGCACCGCCAACCCGGCGATGCCGTCGAGTACACCGACCGGGCCGCCCTGGTCCTCGGCTACCTCGCCGAATATCTGTCCGGCGAGAGCCTCAACCACCTCTCCGTGGCACGGACTTGGCGACCGCTCGGCATGCACTCCACACGCTTCGGACCGCTGCCTATCGAGGTCGCCGTCCGATGTGCGCCGACCGAACTCGACCAGGACACCGATACGCACCTCAAGGGCGTCGCCCACGACTTCTCCGCCCGACTATTGGACGGAGCATGTGGCATCGCCGGTGCCTTCACGGTCCTCAACGACCTCATCGCGTTCCTGCGCTACATGCTGGACACCACGGCCGCCCCGGCACGGGCCGGATTCGGCCCGGCCTGGACCGCAGAATCGCTGTCCGTCCAGACCGGGTCCTTGAAACCCGTACGCGGATTGTTCTGGCACCCCGCCCCCGGCACCGCCCAGGCCGAAGACGTCTGGGTCCATTACGGCTTCACCGGCACTGGAATGTGGATCTCGCCGCGCCAGCGACGATGGGCGGTTCTCCTGACCAACAAGCTCTACTACACCCGCGACCGGCAACCCTTGACGGACATCCGCAATGCCTTTCGTGGGCTCGCCTTCGACTGAGGTGAGGGCTGGGCCGCGGGTCTGGTCACCCCACGGGGCGAGCCTTGTCGACAGCCTGCGCCCAATGGGCATCGACCAGACCAGGGCTTCCGCGCCACGCTCGTCCGCGCGCGTGCGGGAACGCCCAGTTGCGTCATCAGGTTTCGCTGAAGGTGCGTCGGTACGCGCCTGGCGTTGTGCCGAGGCGCGCTCGGAAGCGGCGGCGCAGGTTGATGGCCGAGGCGAGTCCGACGCGGGTGGCGATGGCGTCGACCGGCAGGTCGGTCTGTTCGAGCAGGATCCGTGCCGCGTCGAGGCGTTGGCCGAGTAGCCACTGTCCTGGGCTGGTGCCGAGCTGTTCGGTGAACCGTCGGGCGAGGGTTCGGCTGGACAGTCCGGCGCGTGCGGCGAGGTGGTTGAGGGTCAGTTGGGTGTCGAGGTGGGAGTTGGCCCACTCCAGCAGTGGCGCCAGTGACTCGTCCGCCCTGGCCGGTGCGGGCTGTTCGGCGTACTGGAGTTGGCTGCCCTCCCGGTGCGGCGGCAGGACCATGCGCCGGGCGATCTGGGCGGCGTATGCCGCGCCGTGGTCGGCGCGCACCAAGTGCAGGCACAGGTCGATGCCCGCGCCGGTGCCGGCGCTGGTCGCCACTTCGCCGTGGTCGACGAAGAGCACGTCCGCATCCACCTCTACTTCGGGGAAGGTGGCGGCGAGGCGGGCTGTGCTGTGCCAGTGGGTGGTGGCGCGGCGTCCGTCGAGCAGTCCGGCCTGGGCGAGGACGAACGCTCCCGTGCAGATGGCGACGATCCTCGCCCCGCGCCGGTGGGCGGCCCGCAGTGCCTCGGTGACGGTCGGCGGCACGGTTGCGTCGGGCGGCTGCCGGCCGGGGACGACCACGGTGTCCGCCTCCTCAAGGGCGGCCAGTCCCGATTCGACGAGCATCGCGTAGCCGGCGGTGGTCGGCAGGGGTCCGGGACGCTCGGCGCAGACCCGGAAGCTGTAGCGGGGCGGCGTGTCCTGCGGGGCGGTGGTGAAGACCTCGGAAGCGCAGGCCAGCTCGAAGGGCGATTGCGGCGGGGTGAGCAAGGCCACAACTCGGTGAAGGGGCATGGCAAGAATGTATCTGAGGGTGTCTTTCCAGACTCTCGGCGGCCAGGCCGGCCCGGGTCACAGTGGATCCATGAGCGAAACCACCACCGAAACGACAGCGCTGCGGACCGAGATCCAGGTTGACGGCGAGACGGCCAGCTACCTGACCGTGGAGCAGGACGGCCCTGCCGTGTTGCTGCTGCACGGAACGTATTGGAGCCGGGTCTGGCTCCCGGTCCTCGACCGCCTCGCCGAAGCGGGGCTGCGCCCCATCGCGGTCGACCTCCCCGGACTGGGGCGCTCGGGAGGTGAACTCACCCTGGAGACCGGCACGGTCCCCGCCCTCGCGGACTGGGTGGCGCGCTTCGCCTCCGCACTGAAGCTCTCCGGGCCGATCGCCGTAGCGGGCCATGACATCGGCGGCGCCATCGCCCAGCACCTCCTCGTCCACGATCAGCTGGAAGTGTCCCGGCTGGCCCTGGTCAACTCGGTCACCTACGACTCCTGGCCGGTATCCAGCGTGGCTCGGTTCCGGGACCCTGATCTCGTCGCCGCAACCACCGGCGACGAGATCCTCGCCGCCCGCCGACAAGCCGTGACCACGGCGCTGGCCGGTGCCGCCACCGAGCAACTGATCGCGGACTATCTGGATCCGTGGACCGATGCCCGGGTTCGCCGCTCCTGGATGGCCATGGTGGGCGCGGCCGACAACCGCTACACCCGCGAGGCCGTTCCCGCGCTGCGGCAGAACACAGCGCTCAAGTTGCTGATCTGGGGCGAGGACGACGGCTTCCAGAAGGTGGCATACGCCGAGCGGTTCGCCGCGGAGATGCCGCACACCACACTCATACGCATCCCGGACGCAGGGCACATCCCCACGGAGAACGCGCCCGGCCCGATCGCTCGCGCACTCAGCGACTTCTTCACGGCGTAGCGGCTGAGGCGATAGCCGGTGAAGTCTTCCTGAGGCCGGTCAGGCCCTGTGGACGACGGCGGCGATGGCCGCCGCGACCGTTCGCTGCAGCTGGCCGGCGTCCGCCCCGGCACGGGACCGCAGGTTCACGCCGTGTGCCA
This sequence comes from Streptomyces sp. NPDC051172, assembly GCF_040682555.1. Taxonomy (NCBI): domain Bacteria; kingdom Bacillati; phylum Actinomycetota; class Actinomycetes; order Kitasatosporales; family Streptomycetaceae; genus Streptomyces; species Streptomyces sp. NPDC051172. The sequence continues at coordinate 1,899 of NZ_JBFBBE010000076.1, read as the reverse complement.
GGAGGGCCAGGATGTCCGCCGCGGATTCCGGGTCGGCTCCTGCGGTGAGCTGCTCCTGCCTCTGGGCCGATACGAGCACCGTGTGCAGGGCGTCGCGCAGTCGCCGGTGCTGCCGGTCGAGGATGGCGCGTACCTGGGGGTCGTCGTTCTCGGCGCCCGCGTGCGCGTTGGAGACCATGCAGCCCCACTGGGCGTACTCGCCGGTGCAGCGGGTCTCGATCAGTGAGGCGAAGAACTCGGTGACGGCCGGCAGCCCCCGGTCGTCCTCCTCCAAGCGGCCGAGGACCGGCCGGGAGCGGAGCTGGACGTAGCGCTCGAGGGCGGCGCGGTACAGCTCCTGCTTGCCGCCGAAGGTCGCGTACAGGCTGGAGCGGTTGATCCCGGTCGCGTTCACGATGTCCTGGATGCCGGTGGTGGCCACGCCCTGTCGCCAGAACAGCCGCACCACGGTGTCCAGGGCCGCCTCGGGGGCGAAGTGCTTGATGTCCGGCATGCCTCACCTCGCCATCTTGAACTGATGATTCCAAGATACCGCGCCAGGCATTGACCTGGAGCGCGCTCCAGGCGCTATCTTGAAACAACCGTTCCAAGATAGCTCTCAGGAGGGACCCCATGTCCGTGAACGCCGAACTGCGCGCCTTCTATGCCGACCGCCAGGAGCAGATCCCCGCCGACATCCGCGCCATCATGCAGCGCGCGACCCAGGACCTGACCGCGTCCGGCCAGGCGGACCGCGCCCTGACTGTGGGCGCCAAGGCGCCGTCCTTCACACTGCCCTCCGCCACGGGAGGGGACACCTCCCTGACCGAACTGCTCGCCGAGGGCCCGGTGGTGATCACCTTCTACCGCGGCGCCTGGTGCCCCTACTGCAACATCGCCCTGCGATCCCTGCAGCAGCACCATGACGCCATCACCGCCCGCGGCGCCCGCCTGGTGGCCATCTCGCCCCAGGCCCCCGACGAGTCCTTGTCCCACGCCGAGAAGAACGAACTGGCCTTCGACGTGCTGAGCGACCTCGGCTGCGACACCGCCAAGCAGTTCGGCCTGGCCTTCGACCTTCCGGAAGACCTTGCGGCCGTCTACGCCGGCTTCGGTATCGACCTCCACCGCTCTAACACCGGCCATGCGCGCACCCTCCCCATCCCCGCGACGTACGTCATCGACCAGGACGGCACCATCAGCTGGGCCTTCGCCAACGCCGACTACACCACCCGCGCAGAGCCGGCCGAAATCCTCGCCGCACTCGACGAGCTCCACTGAAAGCCCATCAGCTGCAACTCAACGGCCCGGGCAGGGAAGCGCACCCGTGAGGACTTACTGTTGCAGGTCAGGACGTTGTCGACCCGGGGCAGTACAAGCGCGGGCGGATCTCAGAGCGTCAGATGCGGCGCACACCGGTGAGTCGGCCCGCGCTGCTCTCGGGCAGCGTGCGTCGGGGCACGGGAGCTGACGAGGCCGATCCACCAGATCGCGGATCCGACCCAGTACACCGGGTCTTGTGCGTCGGGGCGGGCAGGGTCGTTGAGATGGTCCGGATACAGGGGCGCCTCCGTAGGCTCGGTGGGTAAATCTCCAGCGGAGCGTTGTACGTTGACATGGCTTCCGGCTCCGTACCAGTCCTGTTCGGCGACTGTCCTGTCTGCCACGGGCGAACTGGCACGCTGGGAGCCGTTTGGGAGCCGACTTGCTCCCGAAGCCCCTTCCAGACCACGTGAAACCGATCGAGGCCACGCCTCTGACCAGGGGAAATGTCATCCTCGCAGGCAAGATCAGCAACCGAACCTCATTCGGGACGAAGAGGTCGTGGGTTCAAATCCCGCCACCCCGACGCCGTATTACCAGGTCAGGGGCCTGTTGCACTCAGTGGATCAGGGCCCAGTCGGGTTTGTGGAGATCGGG
>NZ_JBFBBE010000075.1:0-47006 GCF_040682555.1 Streptomyces sp. NPDC051172 | reverse complement strand
CTTGCCTCGACAACAAGTTGATCTATCAGGACGTCCCGTTGCGTCATTCACCCGGGCTTGACCTGCGGCTCAAGACTCAAACGCAACGGTGTTGACCCGGAGGCACAATAGTGATCATGACAACGACGTCGTCCTACGCCTTCCAGCCGGTTCTGGAGCGCATCGCCGAGGAGATCGGGCGCACCCCCGGCCGCGGCCGCCCCGCCGACTACATCCCGGCACTCGCGGCCTGCGATCCGCGCCGCTTCGGCATGGCCGTCGCGGAACTGGACGGCACGGTGTACGGCGTGGGGGACTGGCGCGTGCCGTTCTCCACGCAGTCCCTCACCAAGGTCTTCACGCTCGCCCTCGATCTGGCCCGCGAGGGCGACGAACTGTGGGAGCACGTCGGCCGCGAACCTTCCGGCAATCCCTTCAACTCCCTGATCCAGCTGGAGTACGAGAACGGCATCCCGCGCAACCCGTTCATCAACGCGGGCGCCCTCGTCGTCACCGACCGCCTGCAGACCCGTACCGGAGACGCGGCGGGTGAACTGCTGGCCTTCCTGCGCGGCGAGAGCGGCAACCCTGCCCTGGACTTCGACAAGGACGTCGCCGCCTCCGAGTCCGCACACGGCGACCGCAACGCCGCCCTCGCCCATTTCATGGCGTCCTACGGCAACATCGACAACCCGATCCCGGTGCTGCTCGACCAGTACTTCCGTCAGTGCTCCCTCACCGCGTCCTGTGCGGACCTCGCCCTCGCCACCGGGTTCCTGGCCCGCCACGGCATCCGCGCCGACGGCAGCCGGCTGCTGTCCCAGAGCCAGGCCAAGCAGGTCAACGCGGTGATGCTGACCTGCGGGACCTACGACGCTGCGGGCGAATTCGCCTACCGCGTGGGTCTGCCCGGCAAGAGCGGCGTGGGCGGCGGCATCATCGCGGTCGTCCCCGGCCGCTGCACACTGTGCGTGTGGAGCCCCGGTCTCGACGAGCGCGGCAACTCGGTGGCGGGCGTCGCGGCGCTGGACCGCTTCACGACCCTGACCGGCCTGTCGGTGTTCTGAACCGGCCGGCGGTCCTGGCCCGAACCGGCGCTTCGGGCCAGGACCCGGTCAGCCGGCGCCGACCGGGGATCGCTGCGGCCGTGCGATCACGTGCCGGTCACACGCAGGCCCACGCCCGGAAGGCGGCGCGTCAACTTCCGGCCACCCGGCGTTGACACGCTTCCCGAGTGTTGGCCATGGCTTTCCCCGTCGATCTCCGCCGTTGTCAGGTTCTGGGCCTGGCCGGCACCGCCTTCCTCGCGCTGGGAGGTGAGACGGCCGGCGCCCTGCCCGTGCGGGATCTCCTGGCCCCGGCGACCGCCCGCGCGGCCCTGGGCCTGGTCGGCGTGTACTTCGGTGTGGTGCTGCTGATTGCCGCCTGGGTGCTGCTCGGGCGGCTCGTGCGCAGCGCCGATGCACCCACCCCGCGCGAACTGCTGCTCGTGCTCGCCGTCTGGGCGGCCCCGCTGCTGCTGGCCCCGCCGCTGTTCAGCCGGGACGTCTACAGCTACCTGGCGCAGGGCGCCATGGTCGATGCCCACATGGACGTCTACGCATACGGGCCCGCCCAGCTCGGCGGCCCGCTCGCCGACGAGGTCGCCCCGCTGTGGCAGCACACCGGCGCTCCCTACGGCCCGGTGTTCCTCGCCGTCGCCTCCGCGCTGTCCGGCCTGACCCGGGGCGAAATCCCCGCCGGGCTGGTCGGGATGCGGCTGGTCGCGCTGCTCGGTGTGGCGCTGATGGCGGCCGCGCTGCCACGGCTCGCCCGGCACAGCGGCGCCGACCCGGCCGCGGCGCTCTGGCTCGGTGCGCTCAATCCGCTGGTGCTGCTCCACCTGGTCGCCGGGGCCCACAACGACGCCATCATGCTCGGCCTGCTCGGTGTCGGCCTGGTCGCGGCGCTCGGCCGGTGGCCGGTCCTGGGCGCCGTGCTCGTCACCCTCGCGGCCCTGGTCAAGGCGCCCGCCGTGCTCGGGCTCGCCGCGGTCGTCGTCCTCCAGGTGCGGGCCGGGCAGCGTCCGGCGAAGGCCGTCCTGTCGACGGCCCTTGCCGCCGCGTGCACCACGGTCGCCGCAACAGCCGTCGCCGGCACGGGATACGGCTGGATAGGCGCCCTCGACACCCCCGTCTCCCCGCACAACTGGGCCCTCACGAGCCTCCTCGGCCGCGCCACCGGAGCCATGCTGGAACGCCTCGGCAGCGACCTCGCACCCCTCGCCCTGCCGGTCTGGCACCTGCTCGGCCTCGCGATCACCGTGCTCGTGATAGCGGTCATATGGTGGCGGCTGCGCCCCCGCCCGGTCTACGCGCTCGGCCTGAGCCTCGCCGCCATGGCCGCCTTCGGTCCGGCGATCCGCCCCTGGTACGCCCTGTGGGGGCTGTTCCTCATCGCCGCCGCGGCACCCACCACCTCGGTGCGGCACCGGGTGGCGGCCGTGACGGGCGTGCTCGCACTCGCCGCCCTGCCGAGCGGCGGGCCGGTCGACAGCGGGCAGTTGATGCTGGCCGTCTCCGGCGGGGCGCTGGCCGTGGTGGTCCTCTGGCAGGTCCACCAGGCCGCCCACGCGCCTGCGCTGGGAGAAACCGCATGACCCTGCCCCGCACCGACCGCGGCCGGCTGCTCCTGGTCGTCGCCCTCGCCGCTGCCGTCACCGCCTTCACCGCGACGGTGCCGCTGCTGCGGGACTGGTTCGACCTGCGCGTGTACTACGGCGCCGTCAACAGCTGGATCCACCACGGCGGACGGCTCTACGACTACCGGGTGCCGGGCACCACATACGGGTTCACCTACCCGCCGTTCGCCGCCGTCAGCATGCTGCCCATGGCCCTCGTCGGCCTGCGCACGGCGATCGCCGGATCCCTGCTGCTCAACCTCGCGGCCCTCGCCTGGATCCTGCACATCCTCACCGAGGGGGGCTGGCGCCGCCACGGCTGGTTCGGCTGCACCCTGGGCGCGTGCCTGCTCGCCCTGTTCGAACCGCTCCGCGACACCTTCAGCTTCGGCCAGGTCAACCTCCTGCTGCTGGCGCTCGTCCTCACCGACGCCTGGCTGCTGACCACCGGGCGGGAGCGCTGGGCGGGCGTCGGTATCGGCCTGGCGGCCGCGGTCAAACTCACCCCCGCACTCTTCATCGGCCTGCTCCTGCTCGCCGGCCGCCGGCGTGCCGCCGCGGTCGCGACGGCCGTCACCGCGGCGGCGACGGGCCTCGCCGCCTGGATCGCCCCGGACGCCTCCCGGTTCTACTGGACCGAGGCCCTGTGGGACACGAACCGGGTGGGCCGCCTCGACTACGTCTCCAACCAGTCGCTGCAGGGCATCCTGGCCCGGCTCGGCGTGGCGGACCGCGCGGTGTGGGCCGCGGCGGTCGTGGTGGTCCTCGGCATCTGGGCATGGCGGACCCGTCGGGCCGTCACCGCCGCCGACTGGCCCGCCGCCTTCGCGCTCACCGGCCTGACCGCCTGCCTCGTCAGCCCCATCACCTGGGTGCACCACCTGGTGTGGCTGCTGCCGTCCTTCGCCGTCCTGATCCGCGCCGGGCACGCACGCGTGACAGGCGTCCTCTACGCGGTGCTGTGCACCAGCGTGGTGTGGCTCTGGTTCCACGACGCGTCCGGCGTCGACGGTTTCCTCGGCAGCAACACCTACACCTGGATCACCCTGGGACTGCTGCTGTGGCTGCCGGTCGGTCAACCCCGCGCCGACAGCCCGCCCTTGCGCCGCAGCACCAGCGCCACCGCGCCCGCGCCGAGTGCGACGGCACCCGAGACGACCCCCGCCGTCGGCCACCCCGACCCGCCGTCCGGCGCGACGGCCACGGGCGTGGCGCGCGGCCCCGGCCGTGGCCTGTCCAGCAACGCGTCCAGCGAGCCCACCGGTTCGACCCGCCCCGCCGCCTCGAACCCCCAGTCGAGCAGTTCGCGCGCCTCCTCGTAGACGGTGAAGCCGCCGCCCGCCTGAGGGTTCATCACGGTGACCACGAGCGTGCGCCCGCCCCGGCGGGCGGCGGCGACGAGCGTGTTGCCCGCGTTGCTGGTGTAGCCGTTCTTGACGCCGACCAGCCCCGGATACGGCTCCACACCGTCCGCCCCGGTCAGCAGCCGGTTGGTGTTCTTGATCTCGTACGACCAGCCGCCCCCGCCCGGGAACCTCGCCACCGCCGTACCGCAGTACTCCGCGAAGTCCGGAATGCGCAGACCCGCCCGGCCGAACACCGCCAGGTCGTACGCCGACGACACCTGGCCCGGCGTGTCGTACCCGTCGGGCGACCGCACCTGCGTGTCGAGGGCCCCCAGCGAACGGGCCCTGGCCTGCATCTGCCCGGCCGTCGCCTGCCAGCCGCCGTTCAGGGAGGCCAGCACGTCCACGGCGTCGTTCCCGGAGTTGAGGAAGACCCCGCGCCACAGATCGGCAATCCGGTACGTCCGCCCCTCGGCGACCCCGACCCTGCTGCTGCCCTCACCGATGTCCTCCAGCTCCTCCTCCCGCACCGTGTGCCGTGCGCCCGCGGGCAGCGCCGGCAGCACGGTCAGCGCGAACAGGGTCTTCAGCGTGCTGGCAGGCGGTAGCTTGCGATGAGCCTCGTGCGCGGCCAGCACGTCCCCGCTCCGGGCGTCCGCCACCACCCAGGACAACGCGGACACGTCCGGAACCCGAGGCGCGCCGTGATGGGGTCGCACCTGAGTGCCCTCGCGATACAGGAACGACGGATCCGGCAGTGCCGCCCGCGGTACGCCGGGCGGGGTGGGCTCCGCGCCGGCGGCTACGGCGACGGGCGTCGACGCCAGGACGCCGGCCGCACAGAGCGCGCAGGCGGTGCGGGCCGTCCGGGACGAGAAATGGATGATCACACGATCAACGTAGGAATCGGCCTGGCATACGGGGCGGTGACCGGGCCGGGGGCGGGGCTCCAGCACCCGGATGCCGCAGTGCAGGGCCGGCCCAGCGGCCGGACCGCCTGCTGCGGCCAGGCGGAGCCCACGAGCGCGGACACCGACGGCAGCCGTGTAGTACCGCGGTACTACGCGCTCCGCACGGGTCAGCCTCCCGGTACCACGGGATCGGGCGGATCGGCTTCTAGCGTTGCCGGTGAGGCGTCGGAAGCGACGGACGCCGTAGGCCGACAGAGAGAACGCGAATGATCGACGCACGGCAGCTGACCAAGAGGTACGGCGACAAGACGGCCGTGGACGGCCTGGACTTCGTCGTGAAGCCGGGCACGGTGACCGGCTTCCTGGGGCCCAACGGCGCAGGAAAGTCCACCACCATGCGCATGATCGTCGGACTCGACGCCCCGACGAGCGGCTCCGTCACCGTGAACGGCCACCACTACGCCCGCCACCGGGCCCCGCTCCAGGAGGTCGGGGCCCTGCTGGAGGCGAAGTCGATCCACCCGGGCCGCTCGGCGTACAACCACCTGAGGGCCCTCGCGCTGACCCACGGCATTCCGCGCCGCCGGGTCGACGAGGTCATCGACCTCTCCGGACTCGCCAGTGTGGCCAAGAAGCGGGCCGGTGCCTTCTCCCTGGGGATGGGGCAGCGACTGGGCATCGCGGCCGCGCTGCTCGGCGATCCGCAGACGGTGATGCTGGACGAGCCGGTCAACGGGCTGGACCCGGAGGGCGTCCTCTGGATCCGCAACCTGCTCAAGGCGCTCGCCGACGAGGGCCGCACGGTGTTCGTCTCTTCTCATCTGATGAGCGAGATGGCGCTGGTGGCGGACCATCTCATCATCGTGGGCCGGGGACGGCTGCTGGCCGACACCACCGTGGGGGACCTGATCCGCGAGGCGGGCGGCGACACGGTGACGGTCGCCACCCAGGACCCGGCCCGGCTGCGGGACGTCCTGGCGGGGCCGGGCGTCGACATCACGGGGCACATCGGCTCCGAGGAACTGCAGGTGACCGGGCTCACCGCCCGCAGCATCGGCCTGAAGGCGGCCGAGCACGGGATACCCCTGTTCGAGCTGAGCGCCAGGACGGTGTCGCTGGAGGAGGCATTCATGGAGCTGACCAGGGAGGCCGTGGAGTACCACGGATCCACGACCGGGATCGAGACCCTCGGGAGGCCGGCATGAGCACCCTCACCGCAACCGCCGAAGAACCCCGCACCGCACCGGCCCGCCCCGCCTACCGGGTGACCGGACGGCGCGTGTTGTCCTCGGAGTGGGCCAAGCTGTGGTCCCTGCGCTCGACCTGGATCACCCTGGGCCTCGGCCTGCTGTTCCTGGTGGCGTTCGGGCTGATCGCCGCGAGCCGGTACAAGTCCGGGATCAACTCCGGCCACATGGACCGCGACTTCGCCACCTCGACGGCCGTGAGCCTGTCCCTCTTCGGTACGAACTTCGCCCAGCTGGCACTCGGGGTCCTCGGCGTGCTGGTCACGGCGGGGGAGTACTCGACCGGCATGATCCGCTCCACGCTCGCGGCGGTGCCCCGCAGGCTGCCCGTGCTGTGGTCCAAGGCGACGGTGTTCGGGCTGGTCGCGCTGGTCGTGGGGACGCTGGGCGCGTTCGTCGCCTTCCTGTTCGGCAGCGGCATCGTCTCGGGTACGCCCGCGGCCATGGGCCTCTCGCACGCGGGTGTCCTGCGGAGTCTGCTGGGCGCCGGGCTGTACCTCGGCCTGGTCGCGGTGATCGGCACCGCGCTGGGCGCGCTGCTGCGGTCGGTGGCCGGCGGGATCTCGGTGCTGGTGGCCACCTTCATGCTGATTCCGGGACTCATCTCGTTGCTGCCGAGCTCCTGGCAGGACAACATCAGCCCCTACCTGCCGTCCCACGCAGGAGAGTCGATGTTCGCCCTGACCCACGACTCGACGACCCTGTCGCCCGGCGCGGGGCTGCTGGTCTTCCTCTGCTGGACGGCGCTGGCGCTGGCCGGCGCGGCCTACCGGCTCGCGCGCAGCGACGTCTGACGCACCATGGACAGGTGACGTCCGTGACCACCGATGACATCAGCGGGATGGGACCGCTGGTCGCCCGCATGGCCCGGGGCGGCCAGCGGCTCAGGCAGGCCGACCGGAACCGTCCGTGGGTGCTGGACACCGCGGTCGTGGTCCTGGTCTTCCTGATGTTCTGCCTCGCCGACCTGCTGCACAGCGGGGACGGCGACGGCCCGCGCCGCTTCCGGCTCGCCTTCACCCAGCTGCCCCTCGCCGGGATGCTGGCACTGCAGGCCGGACTGGTGCTGCCGCTGCTGTGGCGGCGGCGCAGGCCCCTGGCGGCCTTCGGTGTCATCGCCGCGGTGTTCGTCCTGCAGTGGTCCATCGGCGCGGCGCTGCGCGCGGACGTCGCCCTCTTCGTCGCTCTGTACAGCCTGGCCCTGCACGGGCGGCTGAAGCAGCTGCCGTGGGCCTGCGCCGCCATGGCGGGTGCCATGGTGCTGGTCGCCGTACGGGTGTCCGGGGCCATGTCGGTCTGGGACGCGCTGTTCTTCCTGCTGAGCACCACGACCGCGGCCCTCGCGCTCGGCCTGATGGTCCGCATCCGCCGGGCCCAGCTGGCGGGACTGCGGGAGCGGGCCGCCCGGCTGGAGGTCGAACGGGACCAGCGCAGCAGGCTGGCCGCCGTCACCGAACGCACCCGGGTCGCCCGCGAGATGCACGACATCGTCGGCCACAACCTGTCCGTCATCATCACCCTCGCGGACGCCGGCGCCTACGCCACCGACCTCGCTCCCGAACGCGGCAAGGAGGCCCTCCAGCTCATCGGCGACACCGGCCGCCAGGCCCTCGGCGAGCTGCGCCGCGTACTCGGTGTGCTGCGCGAGGCGGCGGACGGTCCGCCGGCCGGCCCCGAGCTCAGCCCGCAGCCCGGCATCGCGGACATCGAGGCCCTCTGCGCAAAGGTGCGCGCCGCCGGACTGGAGGTCGTGTACCGGACCTCCGGCGACGTGGACGCCCTCGACAGCGGGGTGCAGCTGACGGCGTATCGCATCGTCCAGGAAGCCCTCACCAACACCCTCAAACACGCCGACGCCGACACCCGGGTACATCTGGCGATCATCGAGACGGACACCCGGCTGACCATCCGGGTCCAGGACACCGGCCCGGCGACACCGCCGGGCCCGCACGAAGAAGGGCACGGACTGGTGGGCATGCGGGAGAGGGCGGCGCTCTACGGCGGGACCGTCAGCGCGGGACCGGCGGGCGGCGGAGGCTGGAGCGTCGAGGCCGTCCTCGACCTCACACCACAGGGCGGTGTCCGGTGACCACGGTGCTCGTCGTGGACGACCAGCCACTGCAACGCTACGGCTTCCGCATCCTCTTGGACTCCGTCGCCGAGACCGAGGTCGTCGGGGAGGCCGCGCACGGCGCCGAGGCCGTCCGCAAGGCCGCCGAACTGCGCCCGGACGTCGTCCTCATGGACATCCGGATGCCCGGCATGGACGGCATCGAGGCGACCCGCCGCATCGTCGCCGCCGGCGAGCGTTCGCGTGTCCTCGTGCTCACCACCTTCGACCTCGACGAGTACGTCCACGCCGCCCTGCGCGCCGGGGCCAGCGGCTTCCTCCTCAAGGACGCGCGCCCGGAGGAACTGCTCGCGGGCATCCGCGCCGTCTCGATCGGCGACGCGGTGATCGCGCCCGCACTCACCCGCCGCCTCCTGGACGAGTTCGCCCAGTACGTCCCCGCGCACCGGGGCGACCTCGCCGAGGACCCGCGGTTGAGCTCCCTCACCGACCGCGAGCGCGAGATCCTCGTCGCGGTCGGCAAGGGCTGGACCAATGGCGAGATCGCCGGGCATTTCGTCCTGTCCGAGTCCACCGTCAAGACCCATGTGGGCCGCGTCCTCGCCAAGATCGGTGCCCGGGACCGCATCCAGGCCGTGATCTTCGCCTACGACCTCGGACTCGCGCGGCCGAGTACGGACTGAACGGCCCGGACTCAGAATTTGAGGTTCCCTTGAGGATGGCACACCGAATTGGCCGCTGGTAATCAATCGGGCGTAAAGTCTTGATCATCAAGTGCCCATGCCTCTTGCTGTCCGGTATCCGTCTGTCGCAGCCTGATCAAGGCCGGAAGAATCCGGTCGGTAATTCGACGGGGGGCGTTCTTTCTCTCGCCCGCCCAGAGAAAGGATCAGGGAATGCTGAAAAGCATCAAGCGTGCTTTGACGGTCACCGGCGTGTCCAGTGCGGCGGTTGTCCTCGCCGCGACCAGCGCGTTCGCATCCGGCGTGAACTACCCCAAGCAGAGCAAGAACGTGTCGTACGGGAACTGCACGGTCACCGTCAGCGGGCACTCCTCGTACAGCTCGACGTACGGCGGCTATGTGTTCATCGGGGACTCGTCGGCAAATTCCATTTACTGCTCCCAGGTGTACCTGGAGGTCGTCTGGATCGACAAGAGCGGAAATGAGCAGTACAAGAAGGTCTACGCGAACGGCGGTGCGACCGAAACCGCGAACGCGAGCTACAAGCTTCTGCCCAGCCAGTACTCCAAGGTGCTGGAAGTGGTCGGGTCCGGAATTAACGGCACCCACAGCACGCCCACCGCTTACCTTTACTTCTGAGCCGGTACTGATGCCCCGCCGGATTCTCCGGCGGGGCATCAGTGTTGCTATTGCCGGTGGGACTCAGCCGTCCGAGCCCGCCGGGGTCGTGGTGGTCTTGAAGCCCTCGGTCTTGTTGGCCTTGAGAGCGAACTCGTTGGTGAAGGTCGTGCCGAGGTTCACCTTCGAGGTCGCGTGGCCGACGAGTTCCTCGGAGGCCAGAACGGTCTTCGGGCCGCCGGCCGGCATGATGCCGTCCGGGAGGAACTGTCCCTTGTCCTGGTCCAGCGCCTTGATGTAGTCGGCCTTGGTGACCAGCTGGTTCGACACATAGGACTGCGGCAGCTTGTTCGCGATGTCGGCCGCGCTGTGCGTGTTGATCCAGTGCATGGTGGCCACGAGCGCGTCGACGACCTTCTGTGCCGTGTCCTTGTGCGAGTTGACCCAGCTGGTCTGGGCGAGGACGGTCGCGGCCGGCCAGGTGCCGCCGAGCGCCTCCTTGGCGCCCGCCGTGGTGGCCAGGTCGATCGCCGAGGTGCCGATGCCCTTCTTCTCGATCGCCGCCACCGTCGGCTGCGTCGTCATGACACAGGCGGTCTTGCCGTTCTGCAACGCGGCGATGGCCGTGGCGCCCTGGCTGACGCCGATCCGGCTGAACTGGTTGGCCTTGACGCCCTTCTGCGCACCCATGAACTGGGTGAGCATGTCGGTGCCGGACCCGATGTCGGTGACGCCGAGCGTCTTCCCCTTGAAGTCCGCGCCGGAGTGGACGCCGCTCTTCGGGACACACATCTCCCGCTCGCCCGGCGCGCCGGACAGCTGGACGATGCCCTCCACCGCCTTGCCCTTCACCTGGAAGTCGATGGTGTGGACATACCAGGCGCCCGCCATGTCCACCTGCCCGGAGGCCAGGGCGTCCTCGGCGCCGAGACCGCCCTGCTGCTCGGTGCTCAGCGAGACGTTGACGCCGTACTTCTTGTAGAAGCCGAGGTTCTGGGCGAGCTCGTAGGGGAGGTAGATCTGCTTGTCGATGCCGCCGACCATGAGCTTGACGGTCGGCGTGCCGCTGGAGCTGCTGGAGCTGTCCGAGTTGCTGGAACAGGCGGTGGCGGCACCGAGGGTGAGGACGGTGAGGAGAGACGCGGCAACGGCGACGGGTCGTCTGGACATGGCAGGCTACTTTCCTTCAGGGGAGGGTGAGAAGAGAGGGAAGACAGAGGGGGGTGGGCGCAGGCGGAGTCAGAGGGAGCTGACTTCGGACGGGGCCGGCGGACGCCAGGCGAGCAGCCGGTGTTCGAGCTTGCCGATCAGCCACTCCGCGCCGAGCACGATCACCGCGATGACGACCATGGTCGCGAACACGCCATTGGGGTCGAAGTTGTCCTGCGCGGTCTTGATGACCAGGCCGAGGCCCTTCTGCGCGCCGAGCACCTCGCCGACCAGGGCGCCGACGATGGCGAAGCCGAAGGCGCTGTGCAGGCTGGCGATGATCCAGGTGAGCGCGGACGGCACGGTGACGTGCCGGATGATCTGCAGCTCCGAGGCGCCGAGCACCTTGGCGTTGGCGAGGATGTTGCGGTCGACCTCACGCACGCCCTGGAAGGCGTTGAAGAAGACGATGAAGAACACCAGGACCGCGGCGAGCAGGACCTTCGGGAGCATTCCGATGCCGAACGCGATCATGAAGATCGAGCCGAGGACGATACGCGGGATCGCGTTGACCACCTTGATGTAGGGACCGAGCACCCCGGAGAGGTAGCGGCTCTGGCCCAACGCGATGCCGAAGATCACTCCAAGGACGGTCCCGAGGACGAAGCCGATCAGCGCCTCCTGTACGGTGGTCCAGATGTCCGCGTAGAAGGACCCGTTCTCGGTGCCCTTCTGGAAGAGTTCGACCAGCCGCTTGGCGATGCCGGTCGGCTGCCCGAAGAAGAACTTGTCGACGATCCCCCAGGTGGTGAACGCCTGCCAGCCTCCGATGACGACGGCCGCGAGGACGATGCGGCCCAGCCACTGCAGCGCGATGCCCTTGCGGACCTTGCGCCTGGCGGCTGCCGCGGCCGAGGGCTGCCCGCCGCCCTTGGCCTGAGCGGCGGAAACGGTGGACGTCGTACTCATGCCGTACCTCCTGCGGTGCGTGCGTAGGCGCGCTCCACCTCCTCGCGCAGCGAGTCCCAGATCTGGTGCTGAAGTTCGATGAAGCGGGGCTGGAAGCGGATCTCCTGGACCGAGCCGCGCGGGCGCGGCAGGTCGATGTCGAAGACCGCCTTGACCGAGCCGGGGCTGGACGTCATGACGACGACCCGGTCGGCGAGCGCCACGGCCTCGTCGAGGTCGTGGGTGATGAAGATGACCGACGGCCGGATCTGCTCCCACAGGCCGAGCAGCTCGGTCGACATGATCGCCTTGGTCTGCACGTCCAGGGCGCCGAACGGCTCGTCCATGATCAGGATCCGGGGCTCGTTGATCAGCGCCGCGGCCATCGCCACGCGCTTGCGCATACCGCCGGAGAGCTGGTGCGGATAGCGGTCCTCGAACCCGGTGAGGCCCACCCGGCGCAGCCAGTCACGTGCCGAGGCCTGGGCCTGCTGCTTGGGCACACCGCGGAAGACGGGGCCCATCAGCACATTGCCGAGGACGGTCTTCCAGGGCAGCAGCGCGTCGGCCTGGAACATGAAGCTGACGCCGTCGGTGACGCCGTCCACCTCACGGCCACCCACCTTGACCGAACCCTCGCTGGGCCGGTCGAGCCCGGACACCATGCTCAGGGTCGTCGACTTGCCGCAGCCGGTCGGGCCCACCACCGCACAGAACTGGCCCGGCTCCACGGTGAACGAAACGTCCTGCAGTGCCGTGAACACCTCACCCGCAGGAGTCAGAAATCGTTTGGTGAGCCCGGATATCTCGACTCGTGCGCTGTCCCGGCCGACCTTCTCGGTGACCGGGCTCACCGCCGCATCGTTTCGCGAAGCCATCTGAGGCCTCTCCTTCCTAACCTCGGAGGTCGAGGAAGGCAGACGCTAAAAGGACACCAGGCGTTACGTCGCTGTTTCAGACGTATCTCGCGTTAGCCGTATTCGCAGGGGTTCTGCTCGTTCTGCTCAGCGGCGGGGGGTGGGCAGAAGGTTCCCGATGGGACACAATCACGCCACCACGGGTACGGCGAAGGGGCCGGGCCCGGCAGCACGACAAGGGCTTAAGGCACCTGTGATGCCCATCCGTATCCCGATCGGCCGCGGCGGGAAGGGGAGGCTCTCCGCGCGGATCCTGGCCAACCAGCTGGCCATCCTGACCCTCACCGGAGTCATCGGCTTCATCCTGTTCGCGTTCGCGCAACGGGCCGAGATCGACCGTGCCTACGAGGGACGGGCACTGGACATCGCCCAGACCACGGCCGCCGATCCGCAGATCCGGCAGGCCATGGCGCACGGGGGCGGCGACGGCATCGTGCAGACCGTCGCCGAGCGGATCCGCAAGGCGTCGGGCGCGTCCTATGTGGTCGTGCTCGACCTGCACGGCGTCCGCCACTCCCACCCCGACCCAGCGCTGATCGGTGAACCGACCGGCGACCAGATCGTGGTCCTCGACGGCAAGTCGCACGTCGGCACCGACCAGGGCGCCACCGGGCGATCCGCCAACGGCAAGGCCCCGCTGAGGGCGCCCGACGGCAGGCTGGTCGGCGAGGTGTCCGCGGGCATCCCCGAGCACTATGTGCTGGGCGAGCTGTGGCGCGAGCTGCCCACCTTCGCCCTGTACTCCGCGATCGCCGTCGCCCTCGGCTCGGCCGCCGCGTTCCTGCTGGCCAGGCGGTTGAAGCGGACGACGTTCGGCCTGGAACTGGAGGAGATCGCCGGACTGCTGCAGGACCGTGAGGCGATGCTGCACGGCATCCGTGAGGGCGTCATCGCCTTCGACCCCGACGGCAGGATCACCGTCGTCAACGACGAGGCCCGGAGCCTGCTCGGCCTCGGCACGGCGCTCGGCAGCACGCTCGAGGAGGTGCTGCCCGACGGTCGGCTGCGCCGCGCCCTGGACGGCACCCTGACCGGCGCCGATCTCAACGTGCTGACCGACGACCACTGCCTGGTGGTCAACCGGATGCCGGTGACACTGCGCGGGCGTGAACTGGGCGCGGTGGTCACTGTCCGGGACCGCACCGAGCTGATCGGGCTGCTGCGCGAACTGGACTCCGTACGCGGGCTGACCGACGCCCTGCGTGCCCAGCAGCACGAGTTCACCAACCGTATGCACACCCTGGCCGGGCTGCTGGACATAGGTGACCACGACGCCGCCTACGCATACGCCGTCGAGTCGGCCGGCGCCGACCAGGCGCTGACCGAGTCCGTACGCGAACGGATCGGCAACCCGCTGCTCGTCGGCCTGATCGTCGCCAAGACCACGGTGGCCGCGGAACGCGGCGTACACCTGGAACTCAGCGATGACTCCGCGCTCGGCGAGGACCCGCCGCATCTGCGCCGGCTGCTGACCATCGTCGGCAATCTGCTGGACAACGCGATCGACGCGGCGGCCGGCGGACCGCCTCCGGCGGGCGGCCGCGAGGTGCGGCTCTCGCTGGTCGAAGCCGTCGACCAGGTGCTGGTGCGGGTCGCCGACAGCGGCCCGGGGATCCCGCCGGGCGCCGCCGAGTCGATCTTCGAGGACGGCTGGTCGACCCGACCCGACCGGGGCACCGCCCGGCGCGGCCTCGGCCTGGCCCTGGTTCACCGGCTGGCCGCGCGGCACGGCGGGACCATCACGGTCAGCGAGGGCCCCGGCGCCGTCTTCACCGTCGTACTACCGCTGCTGGAAGCCACTCCCGTACCACGAGACGCACAGTTCACGACGGCCTCGCCGACCGGAGGTGACCGCGGATGATCAGGATTCTGGTGGTGGACGACGACTTCCGGGTCAGCGACATCCACCGCGACTACGCCTCCCGCGTCGAGGGCTTCGAAGTGGTCGGCCGGGCGGCGACGGTGGCCGAGACCCTGGACGCCGTGCGCAGCCTTCACCCCGATCTGCTGCTGCTCGACATCTTCCTGCCCGACGGCAGCGGACTGGATGTGCTGCGGCAGCTCAGCGGGGACGCGGGCGGCGCCCGACCCGACGCGATCATGATCACCGCCGACCGGGACATCACCTCGGTGCGGACCGCCATGAAGCTCGGTGCGGTGGGCTACCTGGTCAAGCCGTTCGGCGCCGCCGACCTGGCCGAGCGGCTCACCGCCTACCGCGAACTCCAGCACCGCGTGGACGCCCTGGGTCTCGCCCCGCGGACCGACCAGGCCGACGTGGACGCCCTCTTCAGCGCCGCCCGCCCCCCGGCCGTGCCCCGGGTTCCGGCCAAGGGCCACTCCGCGCCGACCCTGGCCCTCCTGCACCAGGTGCTGCGCACCGCCCAGGAGTCCCTGTCCGCCGCCCAGGCCGCCGAACTCACCGGCGTCTCCCGCGCCACGGCCCAGCGCTATCTCTCGTACCTCGTCCGGGAGGGAATGGTCCGGCTCGAACTCCGCTACGGAACCACCGGCCGTCCCGAACACCTCTACCGGATCGTCCGCTGAGCCGGACGCTCCGGCATCCTCACGTCCCGGGCAGCGGCCTGACCGTGAGGATCTGCTGGGCGTGTCCCACCGGGCCGTCGATGTCGTGCAGGACGGTGCTGGTGAGGCCCTGCCCGGACGGGTCCTGGTCGACCTCAGTCTCGAGGCGCAGGACGCGGAGACGGTCGAGCGCTTCGAGGGGACCCTGGCGCAGACGGAGGAAGTACTTGAGTTGCGGAGGCTGTTCGGCAGCCCCGACTATTTCGTCCGCGTGGCCGTCGCCGATCTGCCCGCCTACGAGGCCTTCCTCAGCTGGCGGGTCATGACCATCCCCCGGATCAAGAACGTGACGTCGCATTTCACGATGAAGACCGTCAAGCCCTGACCGTAGTGGGTGCCGGCACCTGCGGAGGTGGACCCTGAGTCCACACCACCCGCAGGCTCGAGGCGGAGATCCGCCAGCCCTCGGCCGTCCTGACCAGTTCCGCGTCGGCGTGGCCCGCCGAGACGAAGACGCTGCCGGTGCCGTCCGCCAGGACGTGGGTGCTCAGCTGGGCGCCACGGGTGGTGGCCCGATCGCCCTCGATCTCGATGCTCGCATTGGTGCCCAGATGCACGGTTCGGTCGAACAGCGCCATGCCCTGCCGGACACGGGCCAGCAGAGCAGCGCGGTTGTGGACGGTGCCGATCGGCATCTCCGCGGTGACGTCCTCGGTGTGGAATGCGCGAGCCCATTCCTCGTCGAAAACGCCCTCGTCCAGGGAACGCAGGTAGCGGTCCAGCAGATCGGTGATCTCGGCGCGGTCGGTCAGGGCCTGCACCTGTCGCTGCATCTCTTCGATGTCCATGCCTGAAGACTGCTCCCTCAAGCACACTTGAGGTCAACGCGTCCGATGGGATGCCGTGGTGACGATGAGCCCTTCTCCCCAGGTGAGTTCTTCTCCCCAAAGGACGCACTTCATACGCAGACCGGTGTCCGTCTGACTCTCGAAGGTGCCTGCCCGGGTGGACAGGTTCCAGGGGTGACACGGTACGCGTGAACTGACGCCCCGAGGCGGGTCTGCGTAAGATCACGAAGGTCTGATTTCCGGTTGATGGGGAGGCCCAACGGTCATGACGGACAAGCGTGTTGTGGTGGTCACCGGCGGAGGCACCGGCATCGGCGCCGCAACCGCCCGGCTGCTGCGGGCCGGCGGACACGAGGTCGTCATCAGCGGCCGACGGCCCGAGCCGCTGCAGCGCGTCGCCGACGAAACCGGCGCCCTGCCGCACGCCGCTGATCTCACGGACGCGATCGCCGTGGGCGAGCTCGTAGAGGCCACGGTCTCCCGCTACGGCAGGCTCGACGGACTGGTCCTCAACGCTGGCGTCGGACGCAGCGGCGCGGTGGGAGATCTCTCGGACGAGACATGGGAGTTGGTGATGCGCACCAACCTGACGGGCCCCTTCCTGCTGCTGCGCGCCGCACTCCCGCACCTGCTCAAGACCCGCGGTTCGGTCGTTGCCGTCGCCTCCGTCGCGGCGTTGCGCAACGGGGTCGGCAACGCCGCGTACGCCACCTCCAAGGCCGCGCTGCTTCAGCTGTGCAGTTCGCTGGCCGTCGACTACGGCAGCCAGGGGCTGCGCGCCAACACGGTGTGCCCCACCTGGGTGCGCACCGAGATGGCTGATCGTCGTATGGCCCGCTTCGCCGAGGAATCCGGACTGGGCAAGGGCGTGGAGGAGGCCTACGAGGAGGCGACGAAGCTGGTGCCCGCGGGACGCCCCGGCGACCCGTCCGAGGTCGCCGAGGCGATCGCCTGGCTGCTCTCGCCCGCCGCGTCGTTCGTCAACGGCGCGGTACTCACGGTGGACGGCGGGGTCTCGGTACGCGACGCGGGAACCCTGGCGTTCGACTTCAGCGTCGAGCGCCGCGACTCTGGTCGATGACCGGCGGCGCTCTCGCGCCGGCGATCGCGTGAGCGGGACGACCAGAGGAGGAAGGTGCGTGAGCACTCAGGGCAACGCGCCGGACGGACGGTCCGGCGTACTCGGCGGAGTCGGGCGCGGTGCGCTGGAGGGTCTGCGCATCGCCGACTTCTCCCGGGTCCTCGCAGGGCCCTACGCCACCATGCTGCTCGCCGATCTCGGCGCCGACGTGGTGAAGGTGGAGCGGCCGGGCACGGGGGACGACACCCGGGCCTGGCAGCCCCCGGCGGACCAGGACGGCACGTCGACGTACTTCCTGAGCGTCAACCGCAACAAGAGGTCCGTCACCCTGGACCTCACGACCGAGGCCGGCCTGGAGCAGGCCCGTGCCCTGGTCGCGGAGTCCGACGTCCTGGTGGAGAACTTCCGTCCCGGCACGATGGAACGACTCGGGCTCGGCCATCGCGAACTCCTCGCCCGGCACCCGGGGTTGGTCTACTGCTCGATCAGCGGCTTCGGGGCCGGTGCCGGCGCGGCGATCCCCGGATACGACCTGCTCGTGCAGGCCGTCGGCGGTCTGATGAGCGTGACCGGAGACGCGGCCGGAGAGCCGACGAAGGCGGGCGTGGCACTCGTCGACGTGATCACCGGCCTGCACGCCACGCTCGGCATCCTTGCCGCCCTCCGGCACCGGGACGCCACCGGGGAAGGGCAGCGCGTCGAGGTCAATCTGCTCGGCTCGCTGCTGTCGGCCATGGTCAACCAGGCGTCGGCGTTCGCCGTCGCCGGTGTGGTTCCTGGGCGCCTGGGCAACGCGCATCCGAGCATCGCGCCGTACGAGACCTTCCCTGCCGCCGATCGTCCCCTGGCGATCGCGGTGGGCAACGACCGGCAGTTCGCGGCGCTCGCCGAGATCGTCGGCGAGCCGGGTCTCGCCCTCGACGACCGCTTTCGCACCAATGCCGACCGGGTCGCCCATCGCACCGAACTGAGGGACATCCTGAGCGAACGGCTGGCCGCCGCGGGAGCGGACCACTGGTCGTCCGTCCTGCTGGCCGCGGGCGTGCCCGCCGGGCCGGTCAACACCCTTGACGAGGCCTTCGACTTCGCCCGGAAACTCGGTCTTCCCGGCATCGTCGACATCCCTTCCGTATCCGCCGACGAAGCCGAGGGCGCGCCCTCCCGTCAGATCGCGAACCCCATCGCGCTGAGTGGGACACCGGCCCGGTACCGCCTGCCGCCGCCGCGCCTGGGGCAGCACAACGCGGATATGCTCCAGCGCGCGGCCGCCCGGGCCGCAACGCCGGACGAATCGGCCCCATGATTGATCCCGACGCGGGCATCCACCCCGTCGCTGACCAGATGGTGGAAGGGGTAGGCGGGCGTGGTCCCGCGCGCCGGACCGTACCCCGCCGGCAGTTGCTTCAGATCCCCTTCCACCTCGCTGTACCGCAACTCGCCCTCGTCATCCGGCTGAAACCGGCCCAGCGCGTACAGCAGCAGCAACGGCTTGTGCGGCGCCCGTACTCCGTCCCGACTCCACTGCCTGAGCTTCGCGGCGCGCTCCAGCCAATCCATGGCCGTGATCGTAACCACGTCTCCGCGCACCTCACCCTGTCCGGGGCACGACTCGGCCTGCACTCGCCACAAGCGCAGCGCCTTCTGTTCTTGATCCGTCACTGGGCGCACCGCATATTCCACCTCGTGACGCGTTTGTGACCATCGGTCAGGTCGCCCTTGCGGTCAAGTGCACTCCAAGTCCTAGAGTCACGCTTCCGACCCGCCCCCGCCTGCGACGGAGCACCGCAATGCGCTATCGAGTCCTCGGCAAGACCGGCATCGAGGTCAGCACACACTGCCTCGGCACGATGATGTTCGGTGCCGTCGGCAATCCCGACCACGAGGACAGTGCCCGCATCATCCATGCGGCCCTCGATGCGGGCATCAACTTCGTGGACACCGCCGACATGTACTCGGCGGGCGAATGCGAGGAGATCGTCGGCAAGGCTCTCAAGGGCAGGCGCGACGACGTCGTGCTCGCCACGAAGGTGCACTTTCCGCTCGGGGAGGGACGCAACCGCAGCGGCAATTCGCGCCGCTGGATCATCAAGGCGGTCGAGGACAGCCTGCGGCGCCTGGACACGGACTGGATCGACCTCTACCAGGTGCACCGCCCCGACCACACCACTGACATCGAGGAGACGCTGTCCGTCCTCACCGACCTGGTGAGGGCCGGCAAGATCCGGACATTCGGCTGCTCCACGTTCCCCGCCGAGGACCTCGTCGAGGCTCATCATGTGGCGGAGCGGCGCGGGCTGATGCGGATGCGTACGGAGCAGCCGCCGTACTCGATCCTCGCGCGCGGCATCGAACGGGCCGTGCTGCCCACCGCGCAGCGCCTGGGCATGGGCGTGCTGACCTGGTCGCCGCTGGCCTCGGGATTCCTGTCCGGTGCCTACCGAGCGGGCCGGCCCGTCGACCTCACCACCGGCCGCGCCAGACTCACCCCGCACCGCTTCGACCCCGACGCCCCGGGCAACCCGGCGAAGTTCGCGGCCGTCGAACAATTCGTCGCGCTCGCCGAGGAGATGGGCCGCACCCTGCCGGAACTGGCCGTCGCCTTCCCGCTGGTGCACCCGGGCGTCACGTCCGTGATCATCGGTCCGCGCACCATGGACCAACTCACCTCCTTGCTCGAGGGAGGCGACCTGCTGCTCGACGACGCGGTGCTCGACCGTATCGACGAGATCGTGGCACCTGGCACCGATCTCTACCGGGCCGACGGCGTGTGGCAGCCGCAGTCGCTCACCGGGCCCCGTTTGCGCAGGCGCCCGGCCGGGGAGAGGGCGGCCGCGGATTGACAGGGCGGGACGCGATCGACCTCGGACGCATCGTCTTGTGCTGCGTGAGCCTTGGGCCCGTTGCCGCCCCCGCGCTGCTGCCGGTGCACGGCTGGGGCGGCGACGGCCGGGAGTGGCCGGTCCATGCCGAGGCCTGGCCGACCGATTCCGCGTGATCGTCCCCGATCTGCGCGGCCACGGCCGCTCCGAGGTGCCGGAACAGGGCAACACGCCGCTGGAGAGGGCGGACGACCTGGCCGCCTTGGTCGAGGTCCTCGGCCAGGGCCCCCGGTGAGGGCCGTCCGCCACTCCATGGGCGGACAGGTGGTCAACGTGCTCGCCGTTCGGCACCGGGAACTGGTCCGGTCGGTCGTGGGTTTCGACCCGGCGCACGGCGCGCACGGTGCCGAAGTGGACGGCATCCCCGGGCGCTTGGCCGCCTACCGGGGGCCCGGGCGGCCGCGGACTTCGTCGCCGCAGCCTTCTCCCCGCAGGCGCAGCCCGGGCTGCGCACCGCCCACGTCCGCGTCCCCGGCTGGGAGCGACACACCCTGCATGTGCCCGGTTCGCGTGTGGAGCACTGGCCCGGCGTCGGGTACTACCCGCACGAGGAGTCTCCCGAGCGCGCCACTCGGCTCATCGGGGAGTGGTCGGGTACGGCATGACCGCCGTCCAGCGATCTAGGGGGCCCCGCCCGCGGACGATGACTGCGGCGGGCAGGGAAGCCGAATCGTGACGACGAGGCCGCCGGTGGGGCGGGGCGTGAGGTCAAGGGTGCCGTCGTGTGCGCGGACGATGCTGTGCACGATGGCCAGGCCGAGGCCGACGCCGGCGTGTTCGTCGGTGCGTATGCGTTCCGTTCCGCGCTGGAAGGGTTCGGTGAGGGTCGGTACCAGCTCCGGGGCGAGTGGCGGGCCGGTGTTCTCGACCCGCAGCACGCCGGCGTCGTGCCGGGGTTCGGTGTGGACCGTCACGGTGCCTCCGACCGGCAGATTGTGCACGATGGCGTTCTGGACGAGGTTCGTCACCATCCGCAGGACGAGCGCCGCGGAGCCCACGGTCTGTGTCGGCTCGCCGGTGACGTCGAGCGTGATCCGGCGTTTCTCGGCGAGAGGAAGCAGCGTTTCGGCGGCTTCTTCGGCCATGAGGGAGAGATCTACGGGCTCGCGGGTGAAACTCCTGGCGTCGGCGCGGCTGAGCAGCAGTAGGGACTCGGTGAGGTTGATCGCCCGCGTGTTGACGGTGTGGAGGCGCTCGATGAGTTCGCCCTGATCCCGCGAGGGGTCGTTGCGGGCGGCGTCGAGGAGTGTCTGGGAGATCGCCAACGGGGTGCGCAGTTCGTGGGAGGCGTTCGCGGCGAACCTCTGCTGTTCGGCGACGTGGGACTCGAGTTGTTCGAGCATGGTGTCGAACGCGTCGGCGAGTTCGCGGAACTCGTCCTCGCGGCCGTCCATACGGATCCGGTGGGACAGCGATCCGTTCGCGGCCGTCCGTGCCGCGTCCGCGATCCGGGTGAGTGGTACGAGCATCCGGCCGGCGAGGATCCATCCTCCCACCAGGCCGAAGACGAGGAGGAAGGCCAGTGCCGCGGCCGCGGCGGGGACGAAGCCCCGCAGGGCATCGGAGCGGTTGAGCCCGGTGATGATGACGACGCCGACCTTGTGCCGGATGGCTTTGGGGTCGTCGGTCCGCAGCCAGCGGAGCACGAACACCCACATCACGGCCAGCAGGAGGGCGCCGGCGAGGAGAAGGAATCCGGCGTAACTGAGGGTGAGTTTCAGTCGGGCGCTGAGCCCTGGCCGTCTATTCATGAGTGCTGCCGGGTGGGGTGCCACTGTCGATGCGGTAGCCGACGCCGGCCACCGTGGCGATGAGCCATGGTTCGCCGAGGCGTTTGCGCAGGGCGGAGACGGTGATGCGAACGGCGTTGGTGAAGGGGTCGGCGTTGCTGTCCCAGGCCCGCTCCAGCAGCTCTTCGGCGCTGACGACACCGCCTTCGGCGGCGACGAGGACCTCGAGCACGGCGAACTGTTTGCGGGTGAGTGCGACGTAGCGTCCGTCGCGGAAGACCTCCCGGCGGAACGGGTCCAGCCGCAGCCCCGCGATCTCGCGGACGGGGGGCCGGGTGTGCGCGCGTCTGCGGTCGAGGGCCCGCAGCCGCATGACGAGCTCGCGCAGCTCGAACGGTTTGGTGAGGTAGTCGTCGGCGCCGAGCTCGAATCCGGAGGCCTTGTCGTCGATCCGGTCGGCAGCGGTGAGCATGAGGATCGGGATACCGCTGCCGGAAGCGACGATGCGCCGGGCGACCTCGTCCCCCGACGGGCCGGGGACGTCCCGGTCCAGGACCGCGAGATCGTAGGCGTTGACACTGAGCAGTTCCAGGGCGGCGTCTCCGTCGCCGGCGATGTCGGCGGCGATCGCCTCCAGCCGCAGACCGTCACGGACGGCCTCGGCCAGGTAGGGCTCGTCCTCCACGATCAGCACACGCATGCGTGCAGCCTAAGCAGCGGAACATATCGCCGACGTATGCAAAGACGTGCGCACACGGGTTGTACGTCCTGGGCTGCCGATGCCTGCCCGGGCAGGCGGTGGTCCCTCAGGTGAGTTCCAGCAGGCGGATCGCCTCGACCCCGTCGATGCCGGAATCCGTCCCCGCGAAACGCAGGTCCATCAGCACCCCGTCCGGTCCGGGGCCTGCGTGGGCCTGCGGTCGGGAACGGCGCCTCACCGCCGAGGGCTGCAGTCGTAGAGGGCGAAGGTGCCGGCGGTGCGGCGTCCGTAGGCGGCGGGTCGGATGCGGGTGCAGTGGGACTTCACCCAGGTGGTGGCGGGAGTGCTGGGGCGCTGGGTGGTGAGCAGCGCATAGCGCAGTTGGTCGGTGGTGACGAGGCTGTCGAGCTGCTCGGCGGTGGGGAAGGGGGTGCTGCCGGTGAAGCCGCCCATGACGAGGATGGGTTCGGACTTCGCGCGCAGCAGGGGCTCGGCGGTGTAGGCGGCCTGGGTGGCGAGCAGGTACTTCTCGCCGTGGCGGTGCGTGGTGAGGTAGTCGAGCAGGGCGGTGTCCCGGGCGTTGGGCCGGCCGAGCCCTCTCCTCCGCGGAGCGTGGCGCGGATGCGCGTAGTACGACTTGCCGACCGGACCGGCCATCGGCGAGGTGGTGGCGCCCGCGTAGAGCGGGTTGAGTCCGGAGACGGCCCAGCCGGCCGGTACGACCAGGGTGGCCGCGATCCCGGCGGCGAGAGCGGCGTGGACCATCCGCGGGGAGGTGCGCGGCCCGCGGCTCCACAGGCCCACCACACCGCACAGTGCGAGCATCACGGCGACCGGGAGCAGCCAGGAGACGAACCGGGTCGGCCAGTCGAGCACCAGCGCCCACGCCGCCGTCAGAGTGATCCCCGCCGGGAGCGCCAAGTGCCGCCGGCCGCCGCCCACCCCGTGCTCCGCCTCCGGTTCGTAATGCGTCTCCGGCTTGGGCTCGTACGTCGCCTCGTACTCCGATCGGAAGAGCGCGAGCCCGCCGCCGGCCAGCGCGGCGAGCGCCGGGGCGATGACGGCGGTGTAGTAGGCGTGGTTGCCGTTGGAGGTGCTGAACACCAGGGCGTGTATGGCCAGCCAACCTCCCCACATCACGAATCCCGTGCGCAGCGGGTCGGTTCGCGGTTGTCCGGTGCGCCAGAGGATGCCCAGGACCGTGGCAAGCACCGCGAGCGGCAGGAACCAGGCGATCTGCGGGCCGACGCTGTGGTTGATCAGCATGCCCCAGCCGGTGTTGCCGGTGGTGCGGCTGGCTGCGGTGCCCGCGACGGCACCGAAGGCGGTGGCGTCGCTGCTGAAGCGGCTCAGGCCGTTGTAGCCGAAGACCAGGGTGAACGGATCGTTGTTGGACGTGCCGTCGAGGTAGGGGCGGCTCGAGGCCGGCGTCACCCAGGCGATCAGCACCCAGGAGCAGGAGACCGCCAGCGCGACCGCACCGGCCAGCAGGACGCGCAGGGCCCGGTTCAACCGGGTTCCGGGCGCGGCGAGTTGGTAGACCGCGGCGAAGACCGGCAGCACCAGCCACGCCTGCAGCATCTTCGCCTGGAAGGCGAGCCCGACCCAGATCCCGCAGGTGATCAACGGCAGCAGCCGCTCGGTGCGCACCGCCTTCTGCAGCGCGCCGGCGGCCGCCACCAGGAGCAGGGTGAGCGCGGTGTCCGGGATGGTGGCGCGGTTGAGGACCACGGTGACCGGGGTGAGGGTGAGCGTCAGCGCGGCGATCAGCGCGGCGAGCGGACCGGCCCAGGCCCGGACGATCCGGTGCAGCAGCCATACGGTGAGCACCCCCTCGACGACCTGCGGAAACGCGGCCGCCCAGGTGTGCGGGCCGAAGAGCCAGACGGAGACGGCGTCGGGCCAGAAGGCGCCGGGCAGCTTGTCGATGCTGATCGAACCGCTCGCGTCGAGCCCGCCGAAGAAGAAGGCCCGCCAGCTGCCGGCCATCGACCGTATCGCCGCACCGTAGAAGGGGTGGAGTGCGGCGTTCTGGATCCCCCAGGTGTACAGGACCGTGGCGGTGACCAGCACCGCGGCGAGCGCCGGGCGCTCCCAGCGCGGGGCGTCTTCCGGCAGGCCGGAGCGGCGGCCGGGCTGCCGGCGGCCTCGGTGTGATCCGGTGGGCCGGGCGGCGGGGATGGCGGTCATGGCAGTGGTCCTCGGATCGGCAGGTCAGGTGAGGCGGCGGCGCACAGTCGGCGGGATCAAGGCCGCGGGATCACAGGCGGCGGGCCGCCCGGAAGCCGCGGGCGTAGAAGTCGGTGCCGTCCAGCAGTGCGTGGCCCGACATGTCGCCCATGGTCGGGCCGTTCGCGGCGGAGCGGCTGGAGTAGAAGCGGTGCCGACCCTGGTCGTCGAGGCCCATGTACATGCCGCAGTGGTCGATGAAGTCCGGCCGGTCCTTGATGATGGCGAAGAAGACCAGATCACCGGGTTGCAGGACGCTCAGGTCGGTGGCCTGCTGCTTGCCGGTGTGCGGGATCACCATGCGGCCGGGACCGTCGGCGGCGATGGCGAACGCGCGACGCGGCAGGCCGGCTCCCTTGGTGTTGGTGTTGTGCAGGGGGATGCCCATCCGGTAGCCCCACACCAGCCGCTGGAAACCGGAGCAGTCGGCGTCGCCGTAGCGGGCCTTCTCCGGCTGAACGCGCGTGCCGTCCGGGAAGGTCCAGGGCAGGCCAAGATAGTCGTAGAAGTCGGACTGTTCGTCGTGGAAGGCGAAGTCCAGCGGGTTGTTGACCGCGGTATTGCGCGGGCCGAAGTGTGCGGTGCCCGCGTAGCGCACGCCGGCGGCGTTGTGCTTGTCGGGCGCCCCGGCGCTGCTGTACTGGAACGCCACCGCGAAGACGTCCGGGCTGGTGTCGCCGAGCGCCTTGCGGAACCAGCTCCTGAACGAGGCGGACTTCTCCATGCCCCGCTGCCACTCGTGCGGCAGCACCCGCACCCAGGCGTCCGTGGTCACCTTGGCCTCGGTGGTCCGCGGCTCGCTGAAGGTGCGGGTGGGGCCGGTGAGCACGGCCGTACGGGCTCCGTCGGTGAAAGTGGCGAGCGTGCCGCCGTCGGCGGCACGGACCACGGTGCGGGCCGGGTCGGACAGCCGCTCGAAGGTATGGGCGCCGCCGGCCTGGCCGCTCGGGCCGGTGCCCGCTTGGTCGGCGACCGTACCGCCGTGGTCGCTGCCCTGCCTGACATGGTCCCAGGCGTACCCGCCCACCACCCCGGCGGCCGCGACGCCCGCGATCGTTCCGAGCACGTTGCGTCGAGTCGGGTTGCTGCGTCGGCCGACGGGTTTGGAGTGCATGGCGATCCTCCTGGAAGTGTGAGGTGAGCGGGGGGCCGGGCAGGTCAGCCGGTGGGCAGAGCGCCCATCAACAGGCCGGAGACCAGCACCACGTACGTGCCCAGTGTCACCGCCGTGGTCGAGATCACCGTGGCCGCCATGGGCTGCCGGACCATCTGGTAGGAGATCAGGCCGGGAACGATGAAGCCAAGGGTCTGTGACGTGTACAGCAGCGGGAACTCGTGGCTGAGGGCGAGCATCACGGTGGTCTGCATCACCACCGCGCACAGCACCACGGCGGCGAACAGCCGCTTGCCGTAGAGGATCACCGTGCGCTGCAGCAGCTTGGTCATGAAGTACGTGGCTCCCGCCACAAGGACCATCAGCCCGGCCATCCGCACGTCGGTGACGAGCGTGAGGGCGATCCAGCCCGGGGTGATCATCCCCCCGGGGGACAGGTTGGTGGTCAGATAGCAGACGAGCGAGAAGACCAGCCCGAGGGCGATCCCGAGTGCGGCGGTCTGCGGGGTGAGGTTGGCGGGGATCACGGGTTCCTCGTGGACTGGGGCGGATCGTAGGAGTGGTACCGGTTGTCGTGGGAGTGGTGCGGTTCGTCTGCGGTGCTCTGGTCGTCGGGCCGGCCGTGGCGGGCGGCGAACCGGCGGGCGAGGTCGCGCTGTTCGGGGATGCGGAAGGCGTACGTCGGTGTCTCCAGCGGTGCCACCCAGCTGTACGGCTCCGGCTCGGGCGGCCGGGCCACCGAGACCCGCGGCCGGGGTATGGCGATCTGCATGGTCTCCTGGTCCAGGCCGTCGCCGTCGAGAACGGCGTCGAACGGGTCCTCGGAGTCGTCCAGCGGCAGCTCGGCGAGGCATTCCAGGAACAGCTCGCCCTGACCGTGGATGTTGCCGATCGCCACCAGCGAGGAGGCCGGACCGAGTTCGGCGAGCATCGCCGCGGTCAGCTCCTCGGGGTCCCGGCGGTCGCCGCCGAGATCCACCACCCGTCCGGTGAAGCCGGCGGGGATCGCATCGCGGGCGCTTCTGGTCGGATGGCCGATCAGGAACACCGTCTCGGCGGCGAGGTCGGGGACGATGGCGCCCATCTGGCCGTTGCGCTCCACCCGGTCCGGGCGGCAGTTGATGACCACGCTGATCGGCCGTCTGATCGCGCCCAGATCCTCCAGCTGCTTCACGTTCATCAGCGTCGACTCGGGGTCGTTGGCCGCGAAGACGTTGGCGAACCGCAGTTTCTTGCCCTCGGGGGTGACGTAGCGCTCCACCGACAGCACGCCCGGGTCGGGCGGCGCATCCCACATGCCCTGCATCGCGGTCTGCCGCTCCACGCCGAGCAGTTCGGCGACGGCGAGCGCGATCGCCACGTTCTCCTTGAAGGTGAACCAGCTGAAGCCGCGCAGTTCGGCGTCGGTCACCGACTCCGGGTCGACCGCGATCAGACGGCAGTTCCGCTTGTCGGCCTCCTCCTGGAGGATGTGCAGCCGGTCCTGCTCCGCAGTCACGCACACCCCGCCCACCGGCATCGAGCGGGAGAGCGAGCGGGCGACGTCGTCCAGCGTCGGCCCCATCTCCTCCAGATGGTCCTCGCGGACGTTGCACAGCACGCCGATCGTGGAGCGGATCAGCTTCTCCTGATTGGTCTCCTGCAGCGCCGGCATCACCGCCATGCACTCGATGACGAGCGCGTCCGGCCGGTACGTCGCCGCCCGCCGTACGATGCCGATCTGCTCGACGATGTTGGAGATGCCGAACTTCCGGTAGACCGGTTCCTCGGTGGCATCCGGGTGGATGAACCGGGCCGCGGTGCCGGTGGTCTTGGCCACCGTGACCAGGCCGCCGCCGCGCAGCGCCCCCGCACACAGCCGGGTGATCGAACTCTTGCCGCGGATGCCGTTGACCAGCACCCGCGTAGGTATCTGCTCCAGCGAGGCGAAGTGCCGCCGTTGCTCCAGGATTCCGGCGATCCACAGGCCGATGCAGCACAGCAGGACGATGACATAGAGGAAGAGCACGCCGATTCCGTCCTTCTACCGCTGGAGGGTGTTCTCACGCAGGGGCTGGGAGGGCACGGCGGCGGGGCCGGGCCTGGCCGCCCGGTCGCGCTCCGCCAGGGCCTGGCGGATCAGCTCCAGGCTGCGGGTGACCGAGCCGATCTCGTCGTGGTTGACCGGATGCAGCACGGTACGGCGGTCTCCGCCGGCGAGCCGTTCGACGAGGACGGCGACCGCGCGCAGTGGCCGGACCACCACGACATGCAGCCAGCCCAGGCAGGCCGCGCCCACGGCGAGGCCCAGGATGCCGGCGAGCATGGTGCGCTGCTCGGCCTGCACCGCGGGGATCTGGAGCGCTGCCGCGGGCTCCGCGGTCACCACGTGCCAGCCCAGCCGGGCCGTCGGGCCGCTCTGCGCCAGCGGCGCGGCGGCGTCGACCGAGGGGCCGGAGGACGTGAGGTGTACCGCCGAGGTCGCCGTGCCCGCGGTCCCCGGGGCGCTCTGGGTGGAGCGGGCGAGACGGGTCAGGCCGGGGTCGGGCAACGACTGGAAGGCCTGGTAGCCCACGCTGGCCGCCAGCACCTTCTCATGGCCGTCCGTCACCCAGACGCTGCCCAGCTTCGGCCTGGGCAGGACGGAGTTGAGCGCCTTCACGTCGATCTCGCCGAACAGGACCACCCCGGCCGCCCTGGCCTTGCCCCTGACGGCCCGGACCTGGGTGTAGGCGGCGATCGCCGGGATCCGGCCCGAGGTGTTGACGGTGGTGATCCCGCCGCCGTCGGGCACATGGACGCGGGTGCGCAGCGGTGTGCCGCCCACCCTCAGCGTGATGCCGCCCGAGCGGTCCAGGAGATACAGCGAGCGGTACTGCTTGTGATCGGCGAGGGCCCGCCGCAGCACCGCGGTCTGGGCGGCCCGGCTCCTGCCGGGCAGGCCCCCGGCCGCGGCGGTCAGGTCGGTGTACGACTGGTTGAGGGACTGCCGGATCCGGCCCGACGCGATCTCGGTGCGTGCCTGCTGGTCGGCGATGACCGGAGCCGGAACCGCGGTCACGGTGTCCACTCGGTTCAGCAGGAAGACCATCGGTACCGCCCAGCAGGCCAGCACCACCACGCCGAGCACGGCCAGCGCCCGGTAGCCCGGTCCGCGCCGGGCCGGGAAGTCCTCCGGGCCGCTCTCGCCGAGGAGTTGCCGGCGCAGTGAGTCCAGCGCCCGCCCGATCCGGGCCAGTTCCCCGAAGCCATGCACCGGAACAGGCCGGGAGAGCTCCGCCGACGCGGTCGGCCAGTCCTGGGTCGCGCCCCGGGCCAGGCGGCCGGCGGACAGATACAGCCGCAGCAGGGGCCGCTGCACGGAGAAGTACAGTGCCAGGCCGAGCAGCAGCGCGACCCCGGCCAGCGATCCGGCGGCCTCGAGCGCGAAGCGCGAGTAGTCGGCGGTGGTGGCCGTGGCGGGCACCGCGCGGGAGGTGAGCACCACCAGACCGAGGTGGTCGGTGTCGCCCGGGCCGGTCGTCGAGGCGACCTGGGCCCAGCCTGCCACGGTGCGTCGGCTGCCAGTGGCGTCGCCCAGCAGGCTTCCCGAGGCGTCGGTGCCAGTCCCGGATCCGTGTGCCGCGCGGGCCGCCGCCGCGGACAGGCCGCTGTCGGCGGTGCCCGGCGACGCGTTGCCGTGGACCGCGGTGGCGAGCGCCGTGCCGCTCGCGTCCAGCACTTCGGCGGTGCGCCCGTCGCCATAGGCCGCGACGGCGGGGAGCGCCTCGGAGACCACCAGCAGCCACTGCCGATCGGGCCGGTTCGGGGCCTGGTAGTCCTGGTCCGGGTCCTCCTGCTGGGCGGGCAGCGTGAGCCTGGCGAAGTACAGCAGTTGCGGACTGCCGCCTGACGTCACCAGGCGGGGCGGGACCGCCCCGGACGCCGACCTGGCGGCGTTCAGCCCGGCCAGCGGCACTGTCCGGCCGCCGGCCGCCAGCAGACTGCCGGTGTGCCGGTCGAGCAGCACACTGCCGAGGACCGCTTTCCTGGCCGAGGTCAGCGCCTTGAGCGTGGTCACGGGGGTGGAGGTGCTCGTCGCCGGGTACGCGCTCGCGGTACGGCGCACCGTGCTCGCTTCGGCGTCGATCGCGGTGCGCATCGACTGCGCGGTGTCCGCGGCGATCTGCTGCTCCCCGTTCGACACGGCCTGCGGGACAGGCGCGGCGTGGACGCCGTCGAGACCGATCACGGTCAGGGCGGCGACGACCAGCAGAAGTATGACAAGTGAGGCTATGGGCGGGCGCACCCCGCCAAGCATCGGCATATCGGCGCGGCGGCGGATGCGGTGGCGGCGCGGCGCGCGGGGTGCGGAGGGCAGGGGAACGGATCCTTCCTCAACTGGCGTCGAGCGCCCAAATGTTCGAGAGTGCGAACATCTTATCTCCCGCCTGTCACAGAATCATCACACGTTCGCCTCATGTGACGCACGTGTTAATTCGAATCGGCGGGAACAGCAGGCGGCGGCGATACATGTCCGGCCCGCGAAGGGCCGGACCTGCAAGCAGGCCCGGCCCTTCGCATTCAGGGCCCAGTGACCGGTCGACTCCGGTCAGCGGACGAAAGAGATCTCCGGGTACTTGTTGGTCGGCCCGTCGAGCAGCGTGCTGTGCTTGTGGCGCAGCGTCTGGTCGAAGAAGGCGGCGAGATAGTCGCGCTGGACCTGGACCGCCCGGTCCGGGTCGATCGTGCCGTACTGCTGCTCGATCTGATCCTGGGAGAGGCCGAGCAGGCCCGCCTCCTGCGGCACCATCCACTCCTGGTCGCAGAACGACAGGTGCGCTGCGCCATGAAGCTTGATGTCGACCTTGTACCCCTTCAGATGCGACCACAGCGTGCGCCACGAACCGTCGTTGTTGCGGTTGTGGGTGCCGGAGCTGAAGAGCATGAAGGGACGGTCCAGGTCCTTGCTCGGCGCCGTCCCGAAGAACTGGCCGTCCAGGTCGGCACCGGCGGCGATGCGCTTGTCGAGCTGCATGGCGGTGTCGACCGCCCCACCGCCCAGCGACCAGCCGAACATCCCGATACGGGACATGTCCACCGACTGCGCCAGCCCGGCGGGCAGCGTCGCATGGCCGGCGTCCGGGTTGCCGCCACTGCTGATCTTGCCGAGCGCGTTGATGACGAACTTGATGTCCGCCGCGCGCACCTTGAGCGTGTCGGAGGAGTGGGTGCCCGGCGGCATCGCGTTGAGCTCGAGCCGGTTGCCGGGGAACTGCACCTCGTTGGCGTCGTGGGTGTGGTCGACGGTGACGACGAGGTAGCCGCGGCTGGCGAGATCCTGGGCGAGCGCGGTGCCCTGCGCGCGGTCCGAGTGCAGTCCGGTCGAGTAGAGCAGGACGGGCAGCTTGCCGAGCGAGGTCTTCACCGGGGCGAGGACATGGCCCGCGGTCGTCGGCAGGGTCACCTGCTGCGGCGACATCCCGTGCGTGGTGAGGTAGTGGTTCCCGGAGATCGACGGCATCCACGGCGCCTGGTAGTGCCCGGACGTGGCGGTGGCCGGATACCAGAGCGAGACCATCACCTCGCGCTTGCCGCCCACATACGGATCCGTACGGGACGAGTCGACGAGGTGCAGGCCGACCATGCCCACGCTGTTCGGCCCGGTCGGCGCCGGCATCTTGAGCTGCAGACCGGAAGCGGCCGTGCGGTTCGACGTGAACGCCTCCGGGTGCACCGACTTCTGGGCCACCGGCCCCTCGTCGTTCTCAGGCGCCCAGTCCGTCTTCGGCTTCGGTTCGGGCTCGTCGGGCGAGAACCCGGTGGCCGTAGGCGCGTCGGACGTCTTCTCGGCGGCCATCGCCGGCGTCATCCCCACACCCAGCGTGACGGCCAGCGCACCAGCCGAACCGACCGCTCTGGCGATGGCTCTACTACGGGGCCGCGGGCGGCGGTGTTTCAATGGAACCCCCTTGTTCGTCAGCGATCGTAGAACGCGCGATCGACTGCCGCATACCGTACAGCCACGGCGGGGGGCGGACTCACGCGCCCGGGTTGCTGTCAGCCGGCAGGGCGGCCGGGACGGCGCGGGCAAGCGGGGGACGGGTGGCCGGCATCAGGGGATGGGCCCTCCTGCTCGAACGTGAGCCGGTCGAGGGTGAGTTCACCCTCGACGGGATGGCGCAGCCGCCTGGTTCCCGTCGTCCGCAGGGCGACGTCGTGGGCGGCCCACCACTCGCGGAACTGCGGGTCCCGCGCGGACAGTTCCTCTGCCAGGGCGGCAAGCCGCAAGTGTGGCCCTAGCCCGAGTGGAAGGCGACGGCGTCGGTGGACCGGCCGGAATCGGACATGCTGATGGTGCTCCTCGAAAGGTGCATACGGGGGGATGGCTGCCGGCATGGCATCAGATGCGCACCTTGTGAGGGGGAGGGAAATTGCCCCGGTACGGGATTCTCCGAGGTGAACGGCCATAGCACCCACGAAGATTCGCCAAGGTTGTGCATTCTATTGACGGCGGTAAAAAAAGGGCCCTACATTCCTCGGCGTGTTCGCTCAGTGCACTGAGCATCTGCTCCTGCCCCGCCCGTACGCCCACACCCGCCCCCGAGGAGCCGCACCATGCCTGCCGGAACCCGTACGCGCATTCCCCGCACTCGTCTGCGCATCGCCCTGACCGCCCTGGTGACGCTGGCGTCCGCGGCGCTCACCGCCGTCCCCTCACCGGCCGCCCAGGCCGACACCCCGACCGCCGGCCACCTCACCGGCACCCTCTCCGACGGCGCCACCTGGATCGCGGACGTACCCGACCACTGGAACGGCACCCTGCTGCTGTTCAGCCACGGCTTCGGCCCCACGGTCGCCAGGGACGCCCCCACCGACGCCGTGCGCACCGAGCTGCTCGCCGAGGGCTACGCGATGGCCGGTTCGTCGTACGACCCCCATGGCTCGATGTGGGCCCTGAACAGCGCCGAACGCGACCAGTTCGGCACACTCGGAGCCGTCACCGCGAAGATCGGAACCCCGCGCCGCACCCTGGCCATCGGCCAGTCCATGGGCGGTCTCGTCAACGCGCAGCTCGCCCGCGACGGCGGCGGGCGCATCGACGGTGCGCTCGGCCAGTGCGGTCTGGTCGCGGGCGGCACGGATCTGGACAACTACCAGCTGGACGCCGAGTACACCATTGCCCGCCTGCTGCTGCCCGGACAGGACGTGAAACTCGTGCGGTTCGGCACCTCCGCCGAGGCGTCCGCCACCGCCGACCTGCTCACCAAGGCGGTCACCGCGGCGCAGTCCACGGCGCAGGGCCGGGCCAGGGTCGCGCTGGCGGCCGCCTTCCTCAACCTGCCCGCCTGGTCGCCCGGAAAGGACCGGCCCGCCGCGACCGACTGGGCGGGCCAGGAGGAGCAGCAGTACGACTGGTTCGCCCAGGGCATCCTGTCGTTCGTCGAGGGCGGCCGGTACGCCATAGAGCAGTCCGTCGGCGGCAGCAACTCCTGGAACCGGGGCGTGGATTACGCCCGTCTGCTGGCCGGCTCGGAACACGCTTCCCAGGTGCGTGCCCTCTACCGGGCGGCAGGTCTCGACCTGCGGGCCGAACTGCGCACGCTGACCGAGGGTGCCGCGATCACCGCCGATCCCGGCGCGGTCGGCACCGCGCAGCGGACCTCCTCCGCGGGCCAGGGCCTCGAGGTGCCCTTGCTCGACGTGCACACCACCGCCGACAACCTGGTCCCGGTGCAGCAGGAGAACCGCTTCGCC
This sequence comes from Streptomyces sp. NPDC051172, assembly GCF_040682555.1. Lineage (NCBI taxonomy): Bacteria > Bacillati > Actinomycetota > Actinomycetes > Kitasatosporales > Streptomycetaceae > Streptomyces > Streptomyces sp. NPDC051172. The sequence goes on along the minus strand of NZ_JBFBBE010000075.1, from coordinate 13,655 downwards.
GCCCGTGTGCGTGCCTCCGGCGACGGCCCGCTGCTGCGCCAGGCGTACGTCGAGCGGCAGGGCCACTGCGCGTTCACCACCGCCGAGACCGTGGCCGCCCTGCACGCTCTCGAACACCGCGTCACCACCGGTCGCTGGGACGACGCCGCGACCCCGGCAGCGCTCCAGCGGTCCGCCACCGCGCTCGGTCTGGACGGGGCGGCGTATGTCCCGTACCACCCGGCTCGCTTGACGGTCGGCCGCGAGCGCCCGGTGTACCCCACCGGGCGCTGACCCCGGGACCGCTGATGCCGCTCGGGGTGCGACGACGGTCGTGCCCCGAGCGATGGCGGATACTCGGAGGCGAGGCGGCCGCACTCCCCAGCGGCTGACCACATCGCTGTCCCGCTCCCGTTTGTGATGGAGCCGTGACGGTCGGGTCCGGGTGGGCAGGCTGACCGGACAGGTCACTACCTTGGTAACCAAGGGACAGGCCGTCCGCCCGGTGGTGTGGGACGGTGCAGCCTTAACGGGGAGCAGGATATGAGCAAGCGCGGCACGTTAGGCGGCAGCGCGCACGCCGACCGGGTGTTCCGGGTCCAGCGGGCGTTCACCGAGGTCGAAGGGCAGATGCACGGCCCCGGTGAGTTGGCGGAGGTGACCGGCCTCGACGACTCCACCGTGCATCGCATCCTCCAGTCGGGCGTGTATGACGGCATCTTCGCCCGCGAGGGGCATGGTCTGTACCGGCTGGGGGCCGGTGCCGCACGGCTTGGGCTGAAGTCCCTCGCGCACGCGCCCAACGAGCGTGTCGTGCACGCCGTTCTGGAGGATCTGCACACGGCCACCGACGGGGGGCTGGCGTTCCTCTTCGCCCTGGCGCCCTTCGGAGGGGCCGGGAAACAGTGCCTGGACATGGCTGTCGGCACGTCCGACCTGTCCGAACTCGGGATCACGCACAGGGCGTTCATGGAGGTCTGCCGGTCGCTGCGGACCGGAGCGGCAGGGCGGGCCATCCTCGCCTTCCTGCCGAAGGTCATCCAGGACCGGGTCCTGGCCGAGCCGGTCCCGGACGGGGCGGGGCCGGGTGCCTACCGCGACAACGCGCGGCTGCTGGCCTCCCTGGAGTCCGTCCGCAGGGACGGGCTCGCGGCCGACGTCGAGGAGTGGGCGGCAGGCTGGGTCGGCTGCGCGGCGCCCGTCCGGTGGGACGGGCTGATCATGGGGTCCGTGGCCGTGCTGAAGCCCGGGCACGACATGTCGGCGTGGCCCGGAACCGCCGTACGGGCAGTGCAGCGGGCCGCCGCGCGCTTCACTCCTGCGGACGACGACGGGCCCTGGTCGGCGGAGGCCCCGGGCTCGTACTGAGCATTCCATTGTCCGACGTCCATTGAACGGTACGGCCGCGCGAATTCGCCTTGCCGGAATTCTCCGGGCCGCGACTTCGCCGTACCCGCGAGGGCTGCTCCTATTCACGAGGATCCCCTTCTTCTCGCGTCGCGGGATTTCGCGCCCGCCCGGGTGTTTCTCGCCCTGCGGGAGAGTCGCGGCTTTCCTTGACATGGCACCGAGCGACCCCCGAATAATCGAGAGCGAAAGGAGATCCCAGAAGAGATCCGCAGAGATCCGCCGAAACGGAGGAATGCCATGCGGGACAGCGTCGCCCTCCTGCACGCCACCCGACGCGACGTGGAGCGCGGCCCCGGCTCCCGCGGTACCGAACAGCAGCACGCCCGCGGCAAGCTGACCGCGCGGGAACGGCTGGATCTCCTCTTCGACGCGGGGTCCTTCCACGAGGTCGAGCGGTTTCGGCGGCACCGCGCCACCGGGTTCGGACTGGAGCACCGCAGGCCCCACACCGACGGCGTCGTCACCGGCTGGGGCACCGTGCACGGGCGGACCGTGTTCGCGTACGCCCACGACTTCCGCATTTTCGGCGGATCGCTCGGCGAGGCCCACGCCACCAAGATCCACAAGATCATGGACATGGCCGTTTCGGCGGGCGCACCACTGGTCTCCCTCAATGACGGCGCGGGCGCCCGTATCCAGGAGGGCGTCTCCGCGCTCGCCGGATACGGAGGCATTTTCCGCCGCAATACCAGGGCCTCCGGAGTGATTCCGCAGATCGCGGTGATGCTGGGTCCGTGCGCGGGCGGCGCCGCCTATTCTCCGGCGCTCAACGACTTCGTCTTCATGGTCCGCGGCACTGCGCAGATGTTCATCACAGGACCTGATGTGGTGCAGTCGGTGACGGGTGAGGAAATCACCCACGAAGAACTCGGCGGCGCGGACGTCCACGGCAGGGTCTCCGGCGTCGCCGGCTTCGTCCACGACGACGAGGCCGAATGCCTGGACGAAGTACGGCACCTGCTGTCGCTGCTGCCCTCCAACAACCGTGAGCTGCCGCCCGCCTACCCCTGCGACGACCCCGTGGAGCGTACGAACGACGGGCTCGTCGACCTCGTGCCCGCCGACGGCAGCCGCCCCTACGACATGCGCGCGGTGATCAGGGAGGTCGTCGACGAGGGGGAGTGGCTGGAGACGCACGAGGGCTGGGCCACCAGCGTGCTGTGCGGACTGGCCCGGCTGGACGGGCAGACCGTCGGCATCGTCGCGAGCCAGCCGACCAGCCTCGCCGGGGTGCTGGACATCCACGCCGCGGAGAAAGCCGCCCGGTTCGTCTCCGTCTGCGACGCCTTCAGCATCCCCCTGGTGACGTTGGTCGATGTGCCCGGTTTCCTGCCGGGGGTCGACCAGGAGCACGGGGGCATCATCCGCCACGGCGCCAAACTCCTCTACGCGTACTGCAATGCGACGGTCCCGAGGGTCTCGGTGGTGCTGCGCAAGGCGTACGGCGGCGCCTACATCGTCATGGACTCGCAGTCCATCGGCGCCGACGCCACCTACGCCTGGCCGGCCAACGAGATCGCGGTGATGGGCGCGCAGGGCGCGGCGAACGTGGTCTTCCGCCGGGAGATCGCCGCCGCCGAAGACCCCGAGGAGACCCGTGCCCGACTCGTCAAGGAGTACAGAGCCGAGCTGATGCACCCCTACTACGCCGCCGAGCGCGGGCTCGTCGACGACGTCATCGACCCGGCCGAGACCCGGTCCACGCTCGTCGAGGCCCTGCGCGCGTTACGTGCCAAACACGCCGACCTGCCGTCCCGCAAGCACGGCAACCCGCCGACGTGACCGGCCCCAGGACGCCGCCCGACGCGACCGACGCGATCGACACGGAAGCGGAGCGCATGACTCACCGGCTCAACCCCATCGACGAGGTCTTCCTCTCCATGGAAGGCGAAGTCGGCCTGATCCACGGCCAGTTCCTGCGATTCGCAGGAAAGCCGCCGCCGCTCAAGGAACTGCACGACCACCTGGCGGAACAGCTGCCCGAACTCCCGGGCCTGACGCACCGGTTGACGTCTTCCGGTGGACGGCACCGGCGGGAGCCGGCCGGCGCCTTCGACCCCGCGGCTCATCTGGAAGAGGAGGAGTTCCCGGCAGGGACCTCCCTGGACACGGTCCTGACCGCCCTGGCCCGTGAGCCGCTTCCGCCGAACGCTCCGCCCTGGTCGATGCGGCTTGTGCACGGCTACGCCGACGGGGAGTTCGGGATCTGCTACCGGGTCCACCACAGCGCCGAGGACGGCATGGGCGCGGCCCACGTCGTCTCCGCCCTGTTCGGCGACGGCGGTGCCACGGACGGCCGGCGTGCCGGGGCGGGACCGAGGCCGCTCATCAGCGGTTCCGCGCGCGAACTGGTCCGAGGCACGCTGAGCGTCGGCGCCGGTCTCACCCGCGCGCTGGTGCCCGCCCGGCTGTGGCCCAGAGCGCCGAAGCCCAGCCCCGAGCGCCTCGGCGTGTGCTGCACCGGCGCGACCCGGAACGAACTGCGGGAGCTGAGCCGCCGGTGCGGAGGCACCCTGAACGACGCGTTCCTCATGACGTTGTGGCAGGCGCTCAACGACTGGAGCGCCACGGGCGAGGGGCGCCTGCGGTCGCGGCTGCGCACGACACCCGTCGCGGTACGGATGCCGCTGAGCACCAGACGGCCCGGTGAGGACGCCCTCCTCGGCAACCACCTCACCACCGCGGTGGTCACCCTGCCGGCCCGCGAGACGCCCTTCGACGTCGCCTTCACGCAACTCGCAGGGCGCACCCGGCAGATGCGCGCCCACGGTCTGCGACCGGCCAGCCGGGCGCTTGTCGGGATCCTTCCGTCCGCCCTGACGCGGTGGACGGTCCGGCGACTGCTGAGCCCCCAGGCGTCCCCGCTGTACGCCTCCAACTTCAGCCTGCCCGCAACACTGTCCTTCCGGGGCGCCCCGGCGATCGACGTGACCCCGCTGGGCGTGCTCCTGCCGGGCAACGCCCTTTCCGTGACGCTGCTCTCGCACGGAGAACAGGTGCGGATCAGCTTCCTGTACGACCGCGCGCTCCCCGAAGCGGAGCAGCTGGCCGGCCTCTGGCGCGCTGCGCTGGACACCTTGTCCGCCTCCGCCTAGCCGGACCGTCCAGCGTGCCTGCCCCCGTACGTTCGACGAAGGATCTTCTATGTCCGGTCGGTCTCCTGCCCATGCAACCAGTCAAGCCGGTGGAAGTCGCGGCAACGCCAGGTGGACCCTGGTCGTGAGCGGACTCGCGGTGTTCATGGCCGCGTTGGACAACCTGGTCGTGATCACCGCGCTGCCCGCCATCCAGAAGTCCCTGGGCACGGATCTCCAGGACCTGGAATGGACGGTGAACGCCTACACCCTCGCCTTCGCGGTCTTCCTGATGTTCGGCGCGGCCGCCGGAGACCGCTTCGGACGCCGGCGGATGTTCCTGGCCGGACTCACGGTGTTCACCGGCGCGTCGGCGGCGTGCGCGCTCTCCGGTTCGCCGGGGGAGCTGATCGCCGCCCGGGCCGTGCAGGGCTTCGGCGCGGCCATCGTCATGCCGCTGACCCTGACGCTGCTGACCGAGGCGGTGTCCGAGCGACGGCGGGGCATCGCGCTCGGCGTCTGGGGGGGCGCTGAGTGGACTGGCGGTCGCGCTCGGCCCGCTGGTCGGCGGGGCGGTCGTGGAGAAGATCTCCTGGGAGTGGATCTTCTGGATCAACGTGCCGATCGGTGTCGTCGTGCTGCTGCTCGGACTGTGGCGGCTGGCCGAGAGCAAACACCCGGGTGCACGGCTCGACCTGCCCGGCACCGTGCTGGTGAGCCTCGGCATGCTCGGCGTGGTCTTCGCACTGGTGAGCACCACCGACGACGGCTGGACCAGCGGCAAGGTGCTCGGCTCCCTGATCGCCGGAGCGGTACTGCTCACGGCTTTCGTCCTGTGGGAGCTGCGGACCCCGTCGCCGATGCTGCCCATGCGGCTCTTCCGCAACCGCTCGTTCACCGCCGTCAACGTCACCAGCGCGCTGATGTTCGCGGCCATGTTCGGACTGGTCTTCCTGCTCACCCAGTTCATGCAGAACATCCAGGGCTTCTCGCCTCTGGAGGCGGGCGTGCGGATGCTTGCGTGGACGGCGATGCCGGTGGTGGTCGCCCCCCTCGCCTCCTTCCTGACCGCCTGGATCGGCAACCGGCTCGTGGTGGCCCTGGGACTGCTGGCCGAGGCCGTCGCGCTGGGCCGGCTGGCCTCGGTGTCCCACGTCCACACCGAGTACGCGGACCAGGTCCCCGGTCTGGTCCTGGGCGGCATCGGTCTGGGGCTGTTCTTCGCACCCGTCGCCGAGATGGCGATGAACGTCGTCAGCCCGCGCGAACAGGGCATCGCATCCGGCGCCAACAACACCTTCCGGGAACTCGGCGGAGTCCTCGGCGTCGCGGTACTGACCTCGGTCTTCACCTCGTACGGCGGTTACACCACGCCCCAGCGGTTCGTCGACGGCCTGGTCCCCGCCGCCTGGGTCGGATCCGCCTTCGCGGCGCTCGGCGTCCTGGCGATGCTCTGCGCACCGCGCCGCTCCAGGCAGCAGCAGGCGGCGGAGGTGTCCCGGGCACGCGTCGAACATCAGGACGTGAGCGGGACCCACGCACTTCAGGAGACCAGGAGCTAGCCGTTCTGTCCCGGCACACGAACTCACCGAAACACAACTGGGGGACCTGACATGTACGACGTCATCGTGGTCGGCGCACGCGTCAGCGGCGCGTCCACGGCCATGCTCCTGTCGAGGGCGGGCCACCGGGTCCTCCTCCTCGACCGTGCCGTCTTCCCGGGAGGGAAGGCCGCGGCGACCAACCTGGTGCATCCGCCGGGCATCGCCCGGCTGAAACGCTGGGGGCTGCTGGACCGGCTGACCGCCACGGGCTGTCCGCCCATCCGGGAGTACGGCCTGCAGAGCGGCCGGGCCAGGCTGATGGCCCCGCTTCCGGCGGTCGACGAGGTCGACGCGGCGTACTCCCCGGACCGGGCCACGCTGGACCGGATCCTGCTGGACGCCGCGCTCGAGGCGGGCGCCGAGTTCCGTGAGGACTTCTCGGTACAGGAGCTGTGCACCGACGAGGCGGGCACCGTGACCGGCGTACGCGGACGGTCGGGCGACGGCGCCACCGTGACCGAACACGCCCGCCTCGTCGTGGGCGCAGACGGCTCCAACTCCACCATCGCCCGGCTCACGGGCGCCGAGAAGTACGCCACCCGGCCCGTCCTCAACAAGAGCCACTGGGCCTACTGGGAAGGTCTGCCCCATGACGGCCGGGTGCGCACCCACCGGCACGCCCGCAAACACACCTTCACCTGGCCCACCCACGACGACCTGACCATCGTCGGCGTCGCCCTGCCGACGCGGGACTTCAGGGCGAGCAGCGACGAGGAACGCGACCGGACCGTCATCGAGGCCTTCGAGGTCGTGGACCCCGGGTGGGCCGCGTCGCTGCGCGAGACCAAGCGCGCGGGCCGCTGGATGACGGGTGCCGTACCGAACTTCCTGCGCCGCGCCCACGGCCCCGGCTGGGCGCTGGTCGGGGACGCCGGATACACCCGGGACCCGATCACGGCCGCCGGCATCACCGACGGTCTGCGCAGCGCCGAACTCCTCGTGGAAGCCGTCGAGGAGGGTCTGTCGTCCCCGTGCGGTGCCGGACTGCCGGCCGCACTGGCCCGGTACGGCCGCCGGCGGGACGACCTGGTCACCGGCCACTACCGGTACACCTGTGAGCACGCCCTCATCGCCGACCACAGCCCCGAGGAGATCGAGTTCATCAGGGCGATGAGTCGCAGCGCCACCCACGGCCGGGACATGGTCGGCGTGTTCGCCACGATCGTGGACCCCGCACGGTTCTACTCCGCCGCCAACATCCACGCCCTTCTGGACCACCTGGAGCCCGGTCCGGACATCGGCTGGAAACTGCGGATGGTGCGCTGGCTGGTGCGCGGAAAACCCCGGCACTTCGCCCCCGCCTCCCGGGCCGGCGACCGGCTGATCGCCAGAAACCTCGGCCCCATGGGGCGGTACCTGCTCGACGGCTCCCCACAGCCGGTGCTCTAGCCACCCGCGACGAGCCGGCCACCCACGCCCAAGAACCCCACCTCGTTCAGCAAGGGATCCCTCAGCATGCCCGAAAACACCTCCACCGGCCCGAGCACCGCGTTCGTCTTCCCCGGCCAGGGCGGCTTCGACGGCGCCGCTTTACGGCGGGCGAAGCAGACGTACCCGCAGGTCCAGCGGGTCTTCGAGCGCCTCGACTCCGCGACCGACGAACTGTTCTCACGACGGATCAGCGACGTCCTGTTCGGACCTGAACAGACCGACCTGCGAGGACTGCTCGCGGGCGACTCCTGGTTGTCCCAGGTGGCCATCTACGGCGCCGGCCTCGCCGCCTACGAGATCCTCACCGACCAGGGCGTACGGCCGGACGTGCTCGCGGGCCACAGCCTCGGGGAGATCACCGCCCTGGTGGCCGCCGGAGCCTTCTCGGCCGAGGACGGCGTACGCATCGTCGCGCAGCGCGTCGCGGTCATCGAGCGCCACGACGGGATCGACGGACGCATGGTGGCCCTGTCGGCCGGTGCCGACCGGGTCCGGCTGCTCCTCGGCCTGCTGGACGACCCGCTGCTGGCGGTCGCCACCGAGAACCACGACGAGCAGACCGTGGTGAGCGGTCCCGACGGGGTGCTGGACCAGGTGACGGCGATCGCCGCACAGCTGAACATCGGCGCGATCGAGATCGACGCGCCGTTCCCCTTCCACACCCCGGCACTGGCACCCGCGGCCCCCGAATTCGAGGCGTACGTCCGCACGTTGGACCAGCGTCGGCTCCAGCGGCCGGTGTACTCGCCCATCCTCCAGCGCCACTACGAGCCCGGCGAGGCGCTGGCCGGCCGCCTCGCGGACCACTTCGTCCAGCCGGTCCGTTTCGCGGCAGCGGTGCGCGCCCTGCACCGGGACGGCGTCTCCACGTTCGTGGAGGCCGGCGGACGTGCCGCGCTGTCCAAGCTGGTGACCCGGCTGACCCAGGGCTCGGACGTGCGCTCCTTGCCCACCCTCGCGCTCGACGACGGCGACCGGCTGGCGCTGGACGCGACACTCCGGGAGCTGCGCGCGGCGGGCCTGGCCGACCTGGACGGCACGTCCGGGTCCGGGCCCGGCCTCGCCGAGCTGCTGGCCCCGACCGTTGCCTCGGACCTCTTCGAGGCCTACTGGAAGGCGCACGGGCACGAGGTACGGGAGCGCGTGCGCAGGGATGTGGAGGCCTTCGCGCAGGAGGAGCGCCGACAGGGTCGGGAGCAAGCACAAGCGCAAGCGCAAGCGCAAGCGCAAGAGCAGGAGCCGGCCCCGAGCCCCGCGCCCGCGCACGCAGCCCTGGACCGCGACGAGGTCCTCGGCGAGCTGCGGACCCTGTACGCACAGGCGCTGGAGTACCCGGAGGAGGTCTTCGAGGGCGGAGCGCAGCTGGAGGCCGAGCTCGGCGTCGACTCGGTCAAGCAGGTCGAGCTGCTCTCCCGGGTCTCCCAGCGCTACGAACTGCCGCCCCGCGAGGCCGACTTCCGGCTGGCGCCCTACAACACGCTCGATGCCATCGCCGACTTCGTGATCGCGGAGCTGGAACGGCACCCCGAGCCGGCACCGGCGGGCTGATGCCGGACCGACACCACGGACACCACGGACACGACGGACGCGACGGATTACGAAGGACACGGATTTCGATGAGGGACCTCACCGGCAAGGTGGCGCTGGTAACCGGCGGGTCGAGGGGGATCGGAAGGGCCATCGTGCGGGACCTGGCCGCACGGGGGGCCGACATCGTCCTCAACTACTTCCACTCGCACGAGCAGGCCAAGCAGACGCGCGACGAACTCGTCGCGGAGGGAGCCCGGGTCGATCTCGTACGGGCCTCGGTGGCCCGGCAGGAACAGGTCGAGAGGATGTTCCAGGAGGTCGACCGGCTGCACGGCAGGCTCGACATCCTCGTCAACAACGCGGCGAACGGCGCCCTGCTGCCGCCGGACGAGATCACCGAGGACCACCTCGACAAGGCGATCGAGACCAACTACAAGGGCGGACTGCGCTGTTCACGGGCCGCGGCACCGCTGATGGCGCGGGGCGGGGGCGGCTCCATCGTCACCGTGTCCGCGTTGGGCGGCTCGCAGATGGTGATGGCCAACTACTCGGCCTGCGCTCCGGCGAAGGCGGCCGCCGAGGCCGCCGCCCGCTATCTCGCGGTGGAACTGGCGCCCTCGGGCATCCGGGTCAACATCGCCTCGGCCGCCATGCTGAGCAGTGAGGTGGCGGACAAGTTCCCCGATGCCGGGAAGATGCAGGACGTCATCGCCCGGGCCACCCCGTGGGGGCGGCTCGGCAGTCCGGAGGAGTTCGCCGCTCTGGTCTCCTTCCTCGCCTCCGACGACGCCAGCTGGATCACGGGACAGGTCGTCCTGGCCGACGGCGGCCTCACCCTCGGCGCCGCCCTTCTCTCGCCACCACCATCCGTCTCGCCTCCGACGGAGGCCGCCGAGGCGCCCGAAGCCGACACTGAAGAACCCGTCGAGTTCGGTGACGATGCCATCGCCGTCGTCGGCATGGGCATGGCCGTCGCCGGGGCCAACAGCCCCGACGAGTTCTGGAAGCTGCGTACGACAGGCGACGAGCTCTTCGTCAAGGTCCCCCGCGAGCGCTGGCAGCACGACAGCTTCCACTCGTCCGACCTGGCCGCCGAGGACAAGGCGTATGCCGAACAGTGCGTGTTCATCACGGACTTCGCCGCCGCCGAAGGGTCCCTGGAGGGCATGCCGGACAGCCCGGAAGAGGCGGAGCTCACCACCAAGTGGCTGCGCCACAGCCTGGTGCAGGCGCTCGACGGCGTCACGCGCCGCGACACCGACAGGTGCTCCTTCGTGGTCGGCTACACCCCGGACGGCAGCCAGCACCTCGAAGAGGCGGGCGTCCTTGCGAGCGCGCACCGGCTGACGCACGGCATCGTCGACGACCTGCGGGTCCCGGACGAGCAGCGGGACACGCTCCGCGAGGGGATCGACCAGGCCCTGACCGACCGGTACCGGCGCGGCGCCCGCTCCCCCTCGCGCTTCCTGCCCCACCGGGTCGGCGAAGTGGCCATGGACGGCGTCCTTCCGCCGTCCACCGAACTCCACATGGTCGACACCGCCTGCTCCTCGTCGCTGTACGCCGTCGACATCGCGGCCAAGGGCCTGCTGATGGGCAAGCAGGACATCGCCGTGTGCGGTGGAGCCTTCGCCCTGGCACCGCGCGGCACCGTCCTGTTCTCGAAGCTCCAGGGACTGTCCAAGCGCGGCACCGTGCACGCCCTCGACGAGAGCGCCGACGGCGTGATCTTCGCGGACGGCGCCGCCCTCGTCGTACTCAAGCGGCTGCGCAGGGCCCAGCAGGACGGCGACCGGGTGCTCGGGGTGCTGCGGGCCTTCGGCTCGTCCTCCGACGGCAAGGGCAAGGCGATCTACGCACCCAACGCTCAGGGGCAGAGTCTGGCGGTGCGGCGGGCCCTGGAGGGCGGTGAGGTCGACAGCAGCGACGTGCAGTGGATCAACGCGCACGCGACCGGCACGCCCGCCGGTGACCTGGAGGAGTTCACCACGCTGCGGGAGCACTTCGGCACCTCCGCTCCCACGGCCGTCACCTCCAACAAGTCGCTGCTGGGGCACACCGGTTGGGCCGCCGGTGTCGTCTCGCTCATCGAGAGCCTCAAGGGCCTGGAGCAGCACACCATCCCCGGCCAGTTCCGTCTCGACACCCCGCGTGCCGACTTCCGGCTCGCGGACACGCGTCTGGAGGTCGGCGCGGAGCCGAGGCAATGGCCCGAGGGCGGGCAGCGGCCCCGGCTGGCGGCCGTGTCCGGGTTCGGCTTCGGAGGTACGAACGCCCATCTCATCGTCTCCGAGCACCGCCCGCGCGCCGAGGCGGCCGAGGCGCGGACCCCGGCCACGAAGGCGCCCGCCACCGACAGCCGGGTGGCCCTCGTCGGCTGGTCGGCCCATGTGCCGGGCCTGGACGGGCGCGAGGACGTGACCGGCTGGCTGAAGGGCGGCCGGCCGCCGCTGGACAGCTTCGGAGCGGACTACCCGGTGCCGCCGTTCAACAAGGTCCGGCTGCCTCCCAAGACGATCCGCGCCCTGGACCGGTGCCAGCTGATGATCCTCGAGTGCGCGCACGAACTCCGGGACCGGATGCCCGACTTCTGGAACGAGCAGGCCCCGAAAACCGGGGTGTTCGTGGGGCACATGGGGCCGACCAGGGCCGCGATGCTGTACGCCAACCGGTGCTACCTGGACGACATCGGCGAGGCACTCGGCGCGTCACCCCTCGCCGGATCCGCCGAGGTGCCCGGGGTACTCGACCGGCTGCGGGAACAGGTGCGGTCCATGATCCCGGAGTCCAACGAGGACTCGTTCCCCGGTCAGATGCCCAACATCATCTCCGCCCGGGTGGCGAACTACTTCGACCTCAACGGCTCCAACATGACGCTGGACTCGGGCTTCGCCTCCGCCCTCTCCTCGATCACCCTGGCCGGCCGGTATCTGCGGACCGGGGAGCTGGACTTCGCCCTGGCCGGCGGGATCAACGGCAACAGCCTCCCGGAGTACCGGTCCCTCGTCGGCGACCTGCTGCCCGAGCAGGAGGAGCAACTGGCCGAGGGCGCCTTCCTGTTCGCGCTGACCACCGAGGAACGGGCCCGGCGCGCGGGCCTGCCCGTTCTGGCCTACGTGGACGAGACGCTGGACGAAGCGGCTGAGCACGAGGCGGTCGTGTGCGGGGCCGACGCCCCGGAGAACGCCCGCTACCTGGGCGCGGCCGGAGGCCTGGCCGTCCTCAGGGCCCTGCACGGCCCCGCGGGGACAGTGACGGTCTCCAGTGCGGAAGACGCAAGCGCCACCGGGCCCAGGCTCAGGCTGACCATCCCCGGCGGCCGCACCACCGCGACCCCCGAAACGCTTCGTGACGGCTTCCGTTCGACCACCCACACCGAAGCCGGCGAGCCCCTGCGGGTCCGGCGTCGGGTCCCGGTGTGGGAAGCCGTCCCGTCCCGCCCGGCCCGTGAGCCGGTCCCGTTCCTGCCGGACGGCGCCGTCGTCGTCACCGACGCACCCGACCTGCTGGCCCGCGCGGCAGGCCCGGACTCCGCGCTCACGGCGCTGTCCACCGCCCCGCTCGACACCCCCCGGGCCGGCTGGCACCACCTGTCGCGGGTCACCCCCGAGGCCGTGCGCGAGGCACTGTCCGGCACCGCCGGGCCGATCACCCGGCTGCGCATCCTGAGCGATCTCAGCCGTGCCGTGCCACCGGACCAGGACCTCGCCGCGGACGGCACAACCTCGCTGCTCGCTCTGCACGATGCCGCATACCTTGCTCTGCAGTTCGCCTACGACGATCTTGCCCGGCCCGGTTCGGCCGTGACGATGCTCCTGCTGGGCGCCGTTGAGGACGGCACACCGCACCCCTTCTCCGGTCTCTTCACCGGCCTCCTGAAGACCGCAGGCCTGGAACTGTCCGAAGGCGGCAGCCTCGCGTACCTCAGCTCCGGCGGTGACGTATCGGCGGCGGTACGCAGCGTCGAGGAGGAGAGCGCTGCAGCCCGCGACTTCCCCGTGGTCGTCGAGAACGACGGGGCGCGCGGTACCTGGCGGTTGCGGGACGAGCCGGTCACGCTGGACGAGGACACGCCCGTCGCACTGGACCGTGACTCGGTGATCGCCGTGGCCGGCGGCACCCGGGGGATCACCGCGGAGGTGGTCAAGTCCCTTGCCAGGGAGTTCGGTTCACGCATCCACGTATTCGGCAGCAACGCCCTCGACGCCCATCCGCCCTCCGTCTTCGCCGGTACCGACGAGGAGTTCGCCGCGGGGCGGGCCGCGTACATCTCCGCGGAACTCGCCAAGGGCGGGGGCCGGAACGTCGCCGGCATCACCAAGGACTTCGACCGGATGCTCAACGCGCGTGAGTCCCGGCGCAACCTGGAGGAGATGGCGGCCCACAGTGGCGCCGACCGGGTCACCTACCGCACCTGCGACATGCGCGACGGCGCCGAGGTGGAGAAGGCCATCGGCGAGGTGCTGCGGGAGCACGGCCGGATCGACCTGCTCATCAACGCCGCGGGGCTCCAGCGCTCGGCACTCATCAAGCAATGCCGCGAAGTTAAGGATTCGCAGTCGGTGTCAACTGGGGCCGGGCATATAGGTGGAGCCTCTGCTGTTCAGCGGATCGACCAAGATCTTTC
>NZ_JBFBBE010000074.1:0-47694 GCF_040682555.1 Streptomyces sp. NPDC051172 | reverse complement strand
ACGACGAACCGGGACCTGCTACCGGGCACTCCGGTGTCTACCCGGACGGGACTCCCACCCGCGAGCCTGGACCAGCTTGCAGGACGCAACATGACTCCAGCCTACTCACCTGTGGTGATGCCCGAACCGTATTGCTCGATGCGGAACAGGCTTTGGACGCGGCCACCCTGCCCTCCGGAGGATGGAGGCACATCCACTCACCACCCTGGAAGGGCTGCACCATGCGCGTATTCGTCACGGGCGCGACCGGTTTCATCGGCTCTGCGGTCGTCCGCGAACTCCTCGACGCCGGGCACCGGGTCACGGGGCTGGCCCGCTCCGGCGCCTCCGCCGAGGCGCTGCGGGCCGCCGGAGCCGAGGTGCGCCGCGGGGACCTCGCCGACCCGGCAGGTCTCGCGGAGGGGGCGGCCGCGGCCGACGCCGTCGCCCACCTCGCCTTCATCCACGACTTCTCGGCAACGTTCGACTTCGCCGCCGCGTGCGCGGCCGACCTGCGGGCCGTCGAGGCGATCGGGGCGGCGCTGGAGGGCTCGGACAAGCCCTTCGTGATGTCCTCCGGCACGGCGCTGCTGCAGCCGGGCAGGTTCAACACCGAGGAGGACACGGCCCCGCCGGAGTCGTTCGGGGCGGTCCGCGCGCGCAACGAGGACGCGGCCGTCGCGCTGGCCGACCGCGGGGTCAGGTCGGCGGCCGTCCGGTTCTCCCCGACCGTGCACGGCCGGGGGGACAAGGGCTTCGTCTCGATGCTGATCGCCACCGCCCGCGAGAAGGGCTTCGCGGCGTACGTAGGTGACGGCGCCAACCGCTGGCCCGCCGTGCACCGCACGGACGCGGCCCGTGTGGTCCGCCTCGCCGTGGAGTCGGCGCCCGCGGGCACCCGGCTGCACGCCGTGGGCGAGGAGGGCGTCCCGTTCCGGGACATCGCCGCCGTCATCGGCCGCCACCTGGACGTCCCGGTCAGGAGCATCACCGCCGAGGAGGCGCCCGCCCACTTCGGCTGGCTGGCCCACGTCGTAGGCCTCGACGTACCGGCCTCGAACACACTGACCCGCAAGTGGCTCGGCTGGGAGCCGACGGGCCCCGGCCTGATCGAGGACCTGGAGGAAGGGCACTACTTCACCGCGTGACGGCCCGCGCCCGCTCCGCAGGCTCCCCGCCACCGCCCGCAACGCGCCAAAAGCCACGCGGCGAGCCTTGGACTGGCAGCACGACATCCTCGGCATGACCAAGAGCCCGGCCCCCAGGCCCGATCCTGAGGCGCACACCTCCCAGCGCATCTTGCACCTGCACGGAGAGCTTCAACGTCGCAGCGACACACCTGTCAGGTCCATCGAATCTTCTCGACCGTTCATTCCAGCAGAACTGAACGATCGGGGGTGAGCGGGCCTTGTCGCCTGCCCCGCCACCGTCGCCCCGAACGCCAGCGCCATGCCCGCGAGTTGGACCGGGGTGAGCGCCTGGCCGAGGGCCGCCCAGCCGACCACGGCCGCGGTCAGCGGGGAGAGCGGGCCGAGGAAGGTGACCTGGGTGGCGGTGAGGCGGCCGATGCCGCGGAACCAGAGCCAGTAGGCGATGGCCGTGTTGGCGAGGGCGAGGCAGAGGTAGCCGCCGATGGCGCGGGTGTCCAGGGCGGGCGGGGCGCCCTCGACGAGGAGGGCGAGCGGGGCGATGAGCAGCCCGCCGGCCGTCAACTGCCACCCGGTGAGGGCGAGCGGGCCCACCCCCTCGGGGCGCCCCCACTTCTTGGTCAGCACCGTGCCGGTGGACATCGACGCGGACGAGGCGAGGGCGGCCAGCACACCGACGGGGTCGAGCGCTCCGGCCGCCTTCAGTACGACGAGGCTGACGCCGAACGCCGCCACGACCCCGGCGGCCAGCGCCCGCCCCGTCGGCCGCTGCCCCAGCAGCAGCGCCGACAGCCCGACCACGAACAGCGGCCCGACCGAGCCGACGACGGCCGCCATGCCGCCGGGCAGCCGGTACGCGGACAGGAACAGCAGCGGGAAGAAGGCACCGATGTTCAGCGCACCGAGCACGGCCGCCTTCCACCACCAGGCACCGCGCGGCAGCACCCGGGTGACGGCCAGCAGAAGCAGACCGGCGGGCAGGGCTCGCGCCAGCGCGGTGAACAGGGGACGGTCGGCCGGGAGGAACTGCGTGGCGACGGCGTAGGTGGTGCCCCAGGAGACGGGGGCGAGGGCGGTGAGCAGGACGGTCGCGGTCCGTTTCATGACCGGGTTCCTTCGGGGTGGCGGGAGGTGAGGGTCGGGGCTTCCTCGGAGTCACGGGAAGCGAGCGGGGAGGTCCTGCGTACGACGGTCTCCGCGACCGGCCGTACCGCGTCGGCCGGCAGCCGGCGTTCCGTGCGGATCAGCAGGGCGGCCGCCAGCGCCGAGGTGAGGATCAGGACCGCCCAGGGCGCCCGGCCGTCCACCGCGAGCAGCGCCGTGAACAGCGAGGGCGCCACGGCCTTCGCCAGCGACCAGGACATCTGATAAGCCGCCAGGTAGCGGCCGCGCACGGCCTCGGGTGCCGCCGACACGGCGAGGACCTCGGCGGCGGGACTGTGGATCAGCTCACCGAGCGTGTAGACGACGACCACGGCGACCAGGGCCCCGCCCAGCACCGGCCCGGACTCCGGCCGCACGGTGCCCAGCGCGATCAGCCCGAGGAACGCCACCGCGAACAGGCTCCCACCCAGCGCCGCCGCCCGGGTTCGCCGTGCACCGGCCCTGCGCACCCGTCCGCCGACGTACACCCCGGCCGCCGCGCACAGCACCGTGTTGATCGTGAACGCGGCACCGGTGAGCGCCGCGGGCCCGTGCAGCCACTCCACGAGGAACAGCGGGAAGAGCACGGGCAGGGCCGAATAGCTCAGCGCGTTCAGGAAGTTGGCGCCGGTGACGACCAGGAAGGGCCGGTCGGCGAACACGAGCCGGTAGCCGGCCCCGGCCGGCCGGACCGCCGTACCGTCGGCGGCGGGCAACGGCCGCAGCGGCTTCAGCAGCAGCGCGGCGAGGGCGAAGGACAGGGCGTTGCCCCAGGCCGCGTAGGTGTAGCCGGCGGGTCCGGCGAAGGCGATGACCAGGGTGGCCAGCAGGGCACCGGCGCCGTAGCCGCCGTTCTGCAGCGCCCGGGTGGCGGCCTGCAGCCGGTCCCGCGCGGCACCCCGCGCCACCTCGCCGAGCAGCGAGGACTGCACGGCGGGGAAGGCGCGGTCGGCCGCGGCGGTGACCAGCGCGACCGCGGCGAAGGCGGCGAGGGAGCCGGCGAAGGGGTAGACGGCGAAGCCGGCGGCACGCACCCCGTACAGCGCGAGCTGCACGGGCCGCGCGCCGAACCGGTCGACGGCTGCTCCTGCCAGCGGCAGGGCGGCGAGGCCGACGAGCCCGGTCACGGTCAGCACCAGCCCGACGGTGGTGAAGGAGAGGCCGGTGACGTAGTGGAAGAAGACCAGCGTGAAGGGCACGTACATGCCCGTGCCGACGCCGTTGACGGCGGCGGCGACGGGCAGGGCCCACTGGCCGGGTATGCGGTCCGGTTTCTCCACGGTCGACCTCTCGGAGTCGGAAGGGGATGCGGCTCGGCGACGAGCGCAAGGGAGCCTGGCGATGATTAGCTTGGCAGTGATTAGCTTAGCGCCAAGCAACTTTCCGTCAAGCTACTTTCTTGCGAGTGACTCTGTGCTTGCGGATACTCGGGGCATGAGTGCACAGCGCAAGGACGCCGTCGACGCGATCATCGAGCAGTGGGCGGGGGTGCGACCGGACCTCGACACCAGGGCGATGGAGGTCTTCGGGCGGATCTACCGCCTCTCCCGCACCATGGGCGACCGCATGGAGAAGGCGTACGCCCCGCACGGCATCTCACGCGGCGAGTTCGACGTGCTGGCGACCCTGCGCCGCTCCGGGGAGCCGTACACCCTCTCGCCGCGCCAGCTCTCGGCGACCCTGATGCTCACCACGGGCGGCATGACCGGCCGCCTGGACAAACTGGAACGCGCCGGTCTGCTGCGCCGCTCCCCCGACCCGCACGACCGCCGGGCCCTCCAGGTGACGCTCACCGAGAAGGGGCTCACGGTCATCGACGAGGCGGTCGGCGCGGGCCTCGCCGTCCAGACGGAGGCCCTGGCCACCATGAACGACGAGCAGGCCGGCCAACTGGCCGACCTGCTCCGGCAATTGCTGGCGGGGACACTGGAGGCCGGGCACTAGCCCACGTACCGGGCCACCGCTTCCTCGATGCGCCCCGCGTCCGCCGAGTCCGCCGCCCAGGCCACATACCCGTCGGGGCGGACCAGGACGGTGGTGCGCCGATCGCTCGCCCAACGCTCGACGGCCAGCCGGTCCTTGCGGGCTCCCCGGCCCTTGTAGGCCTCGGGAGTGATCAGCACGAACCTGCCGCCGCGCAGGGCCTCGTAGAGGCGGCCGCCCTTGAGGGCGACGTCCGGGACGCGGGTGCCGGTGAGGCGGTGGGCGCCGCGGGGGGCGGGGTAGCGGTAGCCGATGCCGGTGATCTGGCCGACCGCCCTGCGCCGGGCCGGGGCCACGGTGTCCAGGAAGGCGGTGAGCGCGGCACGCAGCCCCAGTTCCCAGGGACGCTTGGCCATCGCCAGGCGGACGATGCCGCCGCTGCTGCGCAGCACGGCCTCACCGACGGGGTGGCGCTCGGCCTGGTAGCTGTCGAGGAGGGCCGCGTCCGAGTGGCCCTGGACGACGGCGGCCAGCTTCCAGCTCAGGTTGGCCGCGTCCTGCAGGCCGGTATTCATGCCCTGACCGCCGGCCGGGGTGTGGACGTGCGCGGCGTCCCCGGCGAGGAAGACGCGTCCCACCCGGTAGGCGGGGGCCTGGCGTTCGTCACTGTGGAAGCGGGACATCCAGCGGGCGTCGTGCATGCCGTAGTCGCGGCCGAGGGCGAGCCGGGTGACCTCCTTGACCTCGTCGAGGTCGAGGGGCTCGCTGTCGGGGACGTTGCGGGCGCGGTTCCAGGCGATCACGCGGTGGTAGCCGTCGCCGAAGGGCGCGAGGAAGGCGAAGGCGTCGCCGACCGCGTTGACGGTCAGCAGGTTCTCGGGCTCCTCGGCGAGGCGTACGTCCGCGAGGACGACGGAACGGATGGCGGAGCGGCCGGGGAAGGGCAGCCCGATCGCGTCGCGGACGGCGCTGCGCATGCCGTCGGTGCCGACCACGTACGCGGCCCGGAGACTGTCGGCGGCCCCGCCGGGCCCGCGGACCTCGACCGTCACGCCGTCCGCGTCCTGCGCGAGCCCGGTCAGCTCGGTCTCGTGGCGGAAGTCCACGCCGGCCTCGACGGCGCGCCGCTCCAGGGCCTTCTCCACCTCGTACTGCGGGATGACGAGGAGGTGGTTGAAGCGGGAGGGGAGCGTGGAGAGTTCGATGGTGAGGCGGCCGAAGAGGCGGAGGCTGTCGAGGGGGCGGCCGATGGCCTCCAGACCGTCGGCGAGACCGCGGGCGTCGAGTTGCTCGAGGGTGCGGGCGTGCAGGACGAAGGCGCGGGAGAGATTGCTGATCCTGTGCGGGCGCTTTTCGAGGAGGGTGACGGGGACGCCGGCGGTGGCGAGGTCGCCGGCGAGCAGGAGACCGGCGGGGCCCGAGCCGACGACGATCACGGAGTGCTGAGCCTTCATGAGGACCTCCCTGTTGCCAACGCTTGTTTGCCAACATGTGTTTGCCAACGCTTGTTGACGAGCGTAGGGCGGCCGGGCGAGGGAAGTCAACACTTGTTGGCCAACACGCGTTGGCCTAAGCTTGATGATGTGAAAGTCAGCGACAGCAGCAGCACGGCTCCCGGCTCCGGCGGCACCCGCCGCCGCTCGGAGACCACCCGTAACGCCATCCTCGTCGCGGCCCGCGAACGCTTCGCGGCCGACGGCTACGAACGGGCCACCATCCGTGCCATCGCGCGGGACGCGGGCATCGACCCGTCGATGGTGATGCGCTACTACGGCAACAAGGAGGGCCTGTTCGCGGCGGCCGTCTCCATCGATCTGAGAATGCCGGACATGGCAGCGCTACCTCGGGAGGAGGTCGGCTGGCGGCTCGTCGCGCACTTCCTCGGCATGTGGGAGGAGAACGAGGTGCTGACGGCGCTGCTCCGGGTCGGGGCGACCAACGGGGCCGGGGCCGAGCGGATGCAGGAGATCTTCCGGGACCAGATGATGCCGGTCGCCTACGCGGTGTGCCCCGACCCCCAGCAGGCCCCCGCGCGGGCCGCGCTCGCCGCGGCGCAGCTGCTCGGGCTGGCGCTCACCCGCTACGTCCTGCGGTTCCCGCCGACCGTGGCACTGCCCCCCGAGGAGATCACGGCGTGGCTCGCACCCACCCTGCAGCGGTATCTGACGGCCCCGAGCCCGTGAGAACACAGCGGGGGCGTCGGCCTCACCGTACGTACGGTGAGGCCGACGCCCCCGGGAAACGTGAGGTCAGGCCTTCGCCTTGGCCTTCGGCTGACGGTCCTTGGACTTGTCCAGCGCCATCACCAGGCCCGCGATGACCGCGAACAGGGCCAGGGGGGCCAGGACGTAGAGGCCCAGCGTCTCGCCGACGCTCAGGCCGTGGCCGGGGTCGTCGCCGTCGTCGCGGATCAGCGCGGAGGCGGGGGACGACATGAGCAGCATCATCAGCGTCGTACCGGCGGCCAGGGCGCCGGCGCGCAGGGCGTTCTTCTTGTCCACGCTGTCAAAAGTATCGAACGACGATTGGGGCCGCGCGTCCGGGGGGTGCTCTACGAGATCGGCCCTCTCCTCATCCCGGCCGTACGGTCCGCAGTACGTCGATCAGGGCATGCAGCCGCGGCGATCCGGCCAGTTCCTCCAGCGTCACCGGACGGCCCTCCGCGTCCGCGATCGGCAGTCGCCAGTTCGGATACTGGTCCCAGGTGCCGGGGAGGTTCTGCGGGCGGCGGTCCCCGACCGTGTCGGGGAGCCAGATGCCGATCATGCGGGACGGGGTGCACAGCAGGAAGCGGTGGACCGCCTGGATCTCGGCCTCCTCCTCCGACGCGCCGTGCGCGCCGCCGGTGCCGTGCAGCAGGCCGAGGCGGACGAGCAGGCCCAGCCACTCCCCCGTGTCGTGGGCCGCCTCCGCACGCTCCTCCTCCAGCGGGCGGGTCAACAGGCCGAGGCGGTCGCGGAGTTCGACGTGTTCGCCGGTGAGACGGGCGGCGGTGGGCGGCAGGTCGTGGGTGGTGGCGGTGGCGAGGCAGTCGGCGCGCCAGGCCTCCGGCGGCAGCGGCTGTCCGTCGCCCTCCCAGTCCCGCTCGAACCACAGCACCGAGGTGCCGAGCACCCCGCGCTCGCGCAGCGTCTCCCGCACCCCCGGCTCGACCGTGCCCAGGTCCTCGCCGATGACGACCGCCCCGGCGCGCGAGGCCTCCAGCACGAGGATCGCGAGCATGGCCTCGGCGTCGTAACGGACGTAGGTGCCCTCCGTGGGCGGGTGGCCCTGGGGCACCCACCAGAGGCGGAACAGGCCCATCACGTGGTCGATGCGCAGGGCGCCGGCGTAGCGGAAGAGGGCCTTCAGCAGGCGGCGGTAGGGCGCGTAGCCGGACTCGGCGAGGCGGTCCGGTCTCCAGGGCGGCAGGCCCCAGTCCTGGCCGCGCGCGTTGAAGGCGTCCGGCGGGGCGCCCACCGACATCCCGGCGGCGAAGTACTCCTGCTGCGCCCAGGCGTCGGCGCCGCCGGGGTGCACCCCGACCGCCAGGTCGTGCACGATCCCCACCGGCATCCCGGCCTCGCGTGCGGCACGCTGGGCGTCGGTGAGCTGGGCGTCGGTGAGCCAGGCGAGACGGGAGTGGAAGTCGACGCGGTCCATCAGCTCCCCGCGGGCGCGGGCGGTTTCGGCCGAGCGCGGGTCCTGGAGCGGTGCGGGCCAGCGGCTCCAGTCGGAGCCGTGCACCTCGGCGAGGGCGTACCAGGTGGCGTGGTCCTCCAGGGCCTCGCCCTGCTCGGCGAGGAAGTCGACGTACGCGGCGCGTCGGCCGGGCCCGAGCTCCACCTCGCGGATCAGCTCCAGCGCCTCCCGCTTGAGCTCCCACACGGCGTCCCGGTCGATCAGCGCGCCCTTCTCCAGCACGGCCTCGCGCAGTTCGGCGGCGCGCCCGAGCAGCGCCCGTACCCGCTCCCGGTCCTCGACATGGGCGTATTCGGGGATGTCCTCGACGCGCAGATGCACGGGGTCGGGGAAGCGGCGGGAGGAGGGGCGGTACGGGGAGGGGTCGGTGGGCGCGCCGGGCACGGCCGCGTGCAGCGGGTTGACCTGCACGAATCCCGCGCCGAGCGTACGTCCGGCCCAGGCGGTGAGCTCGGCGAGGTCACCGAGGTCGCCCATGCCCCAGGAGCGCCGGGAGAGCAGGGAGTAGAGCTGGACGAGCAGGCCGTACGAGCGTGCGGTGGGGGTGGGGAGCCGGGGCGGGGCGACGACGAGGTGGGCCTCGGCGCTGCGGCCGTCGGGTGCGGTGGCCGTCAGCCGGTGGACGCCGGGCGGGAGTTGCTCGGCAGAGGCGCGCGTCTCGCCCTGCTCGGTCTCGATGCGCAGCCGGGTGCCGGCCGGGAGGGCTTCGAGGGCGGAGGAGGTGGCTCCGCTCCACAGGACCACCGTCGGCGGCAGCAGCCGCTCGGCGAGCTCCCGCTCCCGGGCGGCGAGCGCGGCACGGGTCAGTTCGTCGGTGCTCGCGTCGACGCCGAGGGCGGCGAGGGCGAGGGTGACTGCGGTGGCGGAGGCCGCGACCGTGCGGTCCGGGGAGGGGCTGTAGGAGGTGGCGACGCCGTGCAGTGCGGCGAGCCGGGACAGCTCCTCGGAGGGCGGGTCGGCCGACCCCTGCGCCGTCACTAGTGCCTCGGAGCGTCCGGCTCGGGGGCCACCGCCTCGCTGGTCAGGGGGGCGGCGTCGGCGAGTGGCGGCTCACTGGTGAGGGGCTCGGCCTCGGGCAGTGGCGGTTCGCTGGTCAGGGGGGTCTCGGCGCAGGCACCCTCCGCGCTGAAGACGCAGAAATGCGGCTCGGGATCGAGGGACGGCAGCTGCGCCACAGGTTTGGAGAGGGGGTAAGCCGGTGCGGCCACGGGGGCCTCCTTTTCGAGTACGGCGAGGTTGCGGGTCAACGCAGCCCTACCCACCGGACGCGGCGGCAGACGTACCGAAAGGGAGTACGTGCCTCTCCTCACATTCTGCGTCAGGTTCAAGGCGCTGCGACGGCCACTATTCACTCAGTACATGTACCGAGTGCATAATGATCGCCATGAGCACCCGCCACATCCTGCTGGGGCTGCTCGCTGCGGGGCCGAGCCATGGCTACGACCTGAAGCGACGGCACGACGAACGTTTCCCGCAGGCCCGTCCACTGGCCTACGGGCAGGTCTACACGACCTTGCAGCGCCTGGTCCGGGACGGCCTCGCGGAGGTCGAGGGCACCGACTCGGACGGCGGCCCGGAGCGGACCACGTACCGCTCGACCGAGGACGGGGCGCGTGAACTGGCCACCTGGGCCGGGGAGATCGCCCCGCCGGCTCCCTTCGTGACGAACGAGATCTTCGCCAAGGTCGTCGTCTCGATCCTCTCCGGCGGCGACGCGGACGCCTATCTGGCCGCCCAGCGCGCCGCACACATGCAACGGATGCGGGAGCTCACGGCGGTCAAGACGGCGCCCGGCGCCGATCTCGCGACCGTGCTCTCGGCCGACTACGCCCTCAACCACCTCGACGCCGACCTCCGCTGGATGACCACGACGGCGGCCCGGCTCACCACCCTGACCGCGGAGGTCGACGCAGCATGAACAACGGGGACAGCCCAGACAGCACGGTGCCGCTTCTGGCGGCCCGTGACCTCACCAAGGCGCACGGCAGGACCGAGGCGCTGCGCGGCGCCTCGGTGGAGCTGCGGGCCGGCGAGATCCTCGCCGTGACCGGCACCAGCGGCAGCGGGAAGTCCACGCTGCTGCACTGCCTGGCCGGCATCGTCCGCCCGGACGCGGGCTCGGTGACGTACGACGGGCAGCGGCTGGACCAGCTGCCTGAGAAGCGGCTGAGCGAGCTGCGCCGCAGCGACTTCGGGGTGGTGTTCCAGTTCGGACAGCTGATTCCGGAGCTGACGGTCCTGGACAACGTGGCGCTGCCGCTGATGCTCGCGGGCGCCGCCCGCAGGGACGCCCAGGCGGCGGCCGGCGAGTGGCTGGAGCGGTTCGGCGTACGGGGGCAGGAGGCGCTGCGGCCCGGTGAGCTGAGCGGCGGCCAGGCCCAGCGGGCGGCGCTCGCGCGGGCCTCGGTCACCGGCCCCAGGGTCGTCTTCGCCGACGAGCCGACCGGTGCGCTGGACTCCCTGTCGACCGAGCAGGTGATGACGCCCCTGGTCCATACGGCGCGCGAGGCGGGCACGGCGGTCCTGCTGATCACGCACGACGCCCAGGTCGCGGCCTACGCGGACCGCGAGGTCCGGCTGAGCGACGGGGCCGTGGTGGCGGCGGGGGTGACGGCGTGAGGGCGGATCTGCGGCTGGCCTGGCTGCTGACCCGGGGTTCGGACCGCCGCGAGGGATGGCGTGTTCTCCTCACCGCCGTCGGCGCGGCCCTGGCGACCGGGCTGGGGCTGGTGATCGCCGCGCTGCTGTCGCTGGACGGCCAACTCACCATGTCCGTGGGCGGCGGTCTGCTCGACCAGCCCGGCACCCGCATCGGGGTGGTCTTCGCGCTGCTGATGCTGTTCGTCCCGGTCCTCGGGTTTCTCGGCCAGTGCGCCCGGATCGGCGCGGTGCACCGGGACCGCAGGCTGGCCGCGCTGCGGCTGGCGGGGGCCGCACCCGCCCAGGTGCGGCGGATCGCGGCACTGGAGGCCGGGCTGGCATGTCTGGCGGGTTCGGCGGCGGCCACGGTGATCTCCGTGCCGACCCTGCTCCGGCTGTGGCACAGGCCCGCCCCCTGGCCTGGGTCGGCATGGCCGTGGTGGCGGTCGGGGTGCCGGTGCTGGGCGCGGCCGTGAGCGCTCTGGTGCTGCGTCGTGTGGTGGCCTCGCCGCTGGGGCGGATACGGCGGGTGCGGCCGGCCGAGGGTCCGGGGCGGATGTTCCGGGTGGCGACCGCGGCGCTTGCGCTGGCGGTGGTGTACATCGTGACCGTCCCCTTCTTCGATGACGTCCCGTTCGAGTTCGCGCTCGCCCCGCTCACCGTGTTCGCCGTGTGCCTGCTGGTCGGCGCGGTGGCGGTGTGGCTGACCGGGGCGTCGGCCCGGCAGCTGGGCGAGGGGCTCACCGCCCGCGCCAAGAGCCCCGCGGTACTGATCGCGGCGGGACGGCTGCGCGAGGACCCGTGGGCAGCGGCCCGCACCCATGCCGCGGTGCTGCTGGTGACGGTGGCGGCCTCGGGCTTCGCGGGCGTACGGCAGGTCATGCTGGTGCAGCTGCACTCCGCGCAGGCGCACTACGCCGAGGGGAACGGGTTCTACGAGAACGGTCTGAACCTGGCCGGCGCCGCGATCCTCGTCGCCCTCGCGCTTTTGCTGACCGCGCTCGCCGTGGGCACCGCCGAGTCCGTCGCCACCCGGCGACGGGGCCTGGCCGCACAGGCCGCCGCCGGGGTGCCGCACGGCGTACTGGCCCGGGCGCTGCTGCTGGAGACCGCGGTGCCGCTGGCGCCCGCGATCGCGGTGGCCGGCCTCGGCGGCACGGTGATCAGCTTCTGGTACGACTCGATCACCTCGGAGCCCCTGGCGCTGCCCGTGCCGTACGCCTCGCTCCTGGTCCCGCTCGCCGTCTACCCGGCCTGTCTGCTGGCGGCAGCCACCTCGCTGCCGCTGCTGCGCCGTTCGGTCCGCCCCGCGGAGCTGCGCTACGCATGACGGTCCGGCCCCGGGAGTACGGGGGGCTCCCGGGGCCGGACCCCTGTGACCGCAGGCCCCGTCACCAGGGGTGTGCGAAGGCCCGGATCGTCAGGCGGAAATGCCGTCGATCCGGGCCATGGCGTCCTCCGCGCCGTACGGCTGCAAGTACGGCAGCCAGCGCGGGTCCCTATGGCCGGTGCCGATGATCCGCCAGGCCAGACCGGAGGGTGGAGCGGGTTTGTGGCGCAGCCGCCAGCCGATCTCGAAGAGGTGTCGGTCGGCCTTCACGTGGTTGCAGCGGCGGCAGGACGCCACCACGTTGTCCCAGACGTGTTTGCCCCCGCGGCTGCGCGGGATGACGTGGTCGACGCTGGTTGCGACGCCACCGCAGTACATGCACCGGCCCCCGTCGCGCGCGAAGAGCGCCCTACGGGTCAGAGGAACGGGCCCCCGATAGGGAACCCGGACGAATCGCTTGAGCCGGACCACGCTGGGTGCGGGGACTGTGACGGTTGCGCTGTGCATGAAGGCGCCGGATTCCTCCAGGGAGACAGCTTTGTTCTCCAGGACGAGGATGAGCGCGCGGCGGAGCGGTACGACGCCGAGTGGCTCGTACGACGCGTTGAGGACCAGGACATGCGGCACGGATGCCTCCTTGGGCGTCGGCGGCGCGTGGCTCGCGCCGGGACGATCTGTAGTCAGTCTCCCCTCTTGCCTGGTGGAAGCGCCACCATGTCCCGGTAACGGGCTGGGAGTGTTTTCGACCACATCTGATTCATCCCCCGGAGGGGCATCGGTTTATCCCACCTGCTCAACCCGGGGTGAGCACGGTCTCTCCTCAGAAGATGGCAAGGATTCGCACACCATGCCCCGATAGTGTGGTGGGCCTGCCTCCCGGTGACCTTTTCGTGACCTTGACCGAGTTGACGTACGGGACGGCAGACCGTTGCACCTGGAGGTACCTGCCGTGTCCTTGCCCGCCGTCCTACTGGCCGCCGGTCCGTCGCCGTCGCCGACATCCTCGGAGTCGACGCCCTCGGCGGTCCGCACGTTCCAGGACGCCCAGCAGAGCGCGACCAACGCTGCCAGCTGGGTCGAGCAGAACTGGTCCACGTGGCTCGCGATCGGGCTCCGGGTCCTGCTGATCCTGGTGGTAGCCGGGGTGCTCAGAGCGGTCGTGCAGCGGGCGATCACCAAGCTGATAGACCGGATGACCCGCACCGCCGAGGCGGTCGACGGCACCTCGCTGGGCGGCCTGCTGGTCAACAACGAGCGCCGCCGCCAGCGTTCCCAGGCGATCGGCTCGGTGCTCCGCTCGGTGGCGTCCTTCGTGATCCTCGGCACCGCGGCCCTGATGGTCCTGGCCGCGTTCCAGATCAACCTGGCACCGCTGCTCGCCTCTGCCGGAGTCGCGGGTGTGGCGATCGGTTTCGGCGCCCGCAACCTGGTCACGGACTTCCTCTCCGGCGTCTTCATGATCCTGGAGGACCAGTACGGCGTCGGCGACACGATCGACGCGGGCGTCGCGTCCGGCGAGGTCATCGAGGTCGGCCTGCGCGTGACGAAGCTGCGCGGCGCGAGCGGCGAGATCTGGTACGTCCGCAACGGCGAGGTCAAGCGCATCGGCAATCTCTCCCAGGGCTGGGCGACGGCCGGCGTGGACGTGACCGTGAAGGCGAACGAGGACCTGGACCGGCTGAAGTCCACCCTCGACGAGGTCGCCGAGAAGATGAGCGCGGAGGAGCCCTGGAACGAGCTCCTGTGGAGCCCGATCGAAGTCCTCGGCCTGGACAGCGTGCTGCTGGACTCGATGGTGGTCCGGGTCTCCGCCAAGACGATGCCCGGCAAGTCCCTCACCGTCGAACGCGAGCTGCGCTGGCGCATCAAGCGCGCCTTCGACGCGGCGAACATCCGCATCGTGGGTGGCGCGACGGCCCCGGCCGACGAGGAGGAGGCCGCCGACCCGACGGCGGCGGTCGCGGCCCCGTCGGTGCTCTCCAACCCCGACTCCCCGCAGTCGGAGGCGACAACACCGCTCGTCCAGCAGCGGCAGCCGACCAAGTAGGCCGCACGACGGGTGGGGCACCCGCAGAGTTCCGGGCGTGCCCCACCTCTCAGATCAGATCGTCGTTGGGCTGATAGGTGCCGCCCTTTTTCTCTCTCAGAGTCGCGCGCACGCGCTCCAGCACCTGGGGGAAGTCCAGCGCGTCATTGGAGTCGACGGTGACGTCGGCGGCACTCGACACCCGGAGAGTGATCGACGAGCGATCACCGCTGGACACGATGATCTCCATCCGCCTCACGGTGTCGTATCGGGCGAAGGCCGCGACCTGCGATGGCCTCGGCGTGATGGAAATGCCCTCCCGGTACAGCGGCACCGACGCGGTGCGGACAGCCACCACATCCTTGTAGTGGTACTCATGCGTCTGCTCCGACTGCAGTTGGCCGCTGAACAGATCCAGCTCGCACCGGTAGATGGCCAACTGGTAATGAGTCGGGCAGATCACCATGAACTCGTATCGCGAATAGCGCATCCGGCCGTCGTCGCCGATGGCCATGCGGCAGGGGAACGCAGGGCCCCACACCATCAGTTGGTTGTCCCCCTGCCTGCGAGGTCCGCCCTGCGATCCGGCCTTGGCAGCGATGTCGTCGAAGCTCGCTCCGCCGGCTCCGGTGACGGCGCGGGGCGCCACCAGGTCATCGGCCGTGAGTCCGAGCTGCGGCAGCGACCGGTTCATGATCGAGAAGCTGTCCATGCCGATGAGCTGGTCGATGTCCGTGTCCGAGGGGCGTGGCACGGCCTGGGCATAGGCGGCGTCGTAGACACGCTTGGCGTTCCAGCCTTGGATCCCGACGATCGCGCCGGCCACCAGCATGACGAAACCCAGGACGGCAGCGCCCCCGCCCGCGGCGAAGAGCAGCACCAGGCCGAGAGCGGCACCGGGGCCGCCGAGCCACATCTTCAGCTGCGCGGCCTGCAGATCGGCCGGATTGGGCGGGTCGATGAAGTAGCGGGCGATCCACTGCGGCGGTGGACGCATGGGCGAGGTCACGTCAGTTCTCCCTGGATGTCGGGCGGCGCAGCCGGCGCTCGAGAAGGGACCGCGTCGGGCTCTCCGGCACGGGGACGTGCGCGAGGATCTCCCGGCCCCTGCTCGGGTCGACGAGTGAGACGAGACGGCGGGTATCGGCCGTGGGCGCGCTCGCCCGGCCGCTGCCTCGTACGAGGAGGCCGTCATTGATGATGAGCGCGAGCATCTTGGCGTGGTGGCAGTCGGGCTCGTCCATGGCCAGCCGGACAAGCCGCTCCATCAGGCCCTGGATCTGCCGTGCGCCGTAGCGGTCGGGATGGCGGCCCCGGAGCGCGGCGAGCACCAGCCGGAAGCGGGCGAGGACGTCACCGGGATTCACCTGGAGAACCTGCTTCAGGTGACCGATCGCACTGTCGTACTCCCGCGCTTCGAGCGCCGCCGCAGCGGCGGCCCGGTGGTCCACCGGCGGGGCGCCGAAGTTGAAGACGATGTCGGCGTTCTGGATCAGATCCGCCTGCTGGCGGTCGATGTCGAAGTCGGCCACGTCAGCTGAGCGGCAGCGCTGCGACGATCGCTTCGAGCGAGCCGACGACACCGGCCGCCGCCGCGACCCCGGCGAGAAGCTCGGCGGCCTTGGCCAGCGCGGCACGGATGCGGCCCGGTTGCGCGGCGGGGGAGGAAGCCTCCTCCAAGGCGCCGACGAGCTCTGCCGCCGCCCTGGCCGCGCGGTCGTCGCCCGTGGACTGCCCCTGCAGCTCCTCGATGAGCCGGGGCAGCGTCTGCGTCAGCTCTCCCGGTACGCCGCCGTGGTTGTGGATCACGTCGGCCTGCTGGATTGTGCCGCTCTGATGGTTGATATGGAAGGTCGCCACAGAAGCCCCCGAGATGTGAGAAACGCTCTCCGGCCAGACTAGGCCACCAACTCCCCTTGTCAGCATGACAATTGCAGACCCCGCACGACGAAACCGCGACTCCGATACAACATCCGGTCCACGCGTCTTGGCGGATAACGAGTTGATTGCCCACCGACGACGGTATTGACGCGTCCGGCCTCCCAGGCCTACGTTCCCTCCACAAGATAGGAAACTTTCCTAATAGTCATCGCCTCGGATGGACTTCCTCCCCGGGCCACTGAGAAGCTGGGCAGCTGAAAGGCAGGTGTCGACCCCATGGCAGGAACAGCCGGTACGCCGGGCACCCCGCGCGTCCTGCGCGCCATGAACGACCGCGCCGCCCTGGACCTCCTCCTGGAGCACGGCCCCCTGTCCCGTACCCGGATCGGCAAGCTCACCGGCCTCTCCAAGCCGACCGCCTCCCAGCTGCTCGCCCGCCTCGAAGCGGCCGGGCTCGTCCTCGCCACCGGCACCACCGAGGGACGCCCCGGCCCCAACGCCCAGCTGTACGAGGTCAATCCGGCCGCCGCGTACGCCGCCGGGCTCGACGTCACCCCCGAGCGCGTCCTCGCCGCCGTCGCCGACATCACCGGCCGCACGGTGGGCTCCTTCGAGCTCCCGACCCCGGGCAGGCGGCCCACCCAGCCCGTCGTCCGGCAGGTCACCGACGCCCTCGACGGTGCCGTGAAGGCCGCGGGGCTCGCCCGCGACGACATCCACCGGCTGGTCATCGGCACCCCCGGCGCCTTCGACCCCAACACCGGCCGCCTGCGCTACGCCTCCCACCTGCCCGGCTGGCACACCCCGGCCCTCCTCGACGAACTCGCCGCGGCCCTGCCGATGCCGGTGGAGTACGAGAACGACGTCAACCTCGCCGCCGTCGCCGAACAGCGACTGGGCGCGGCCCGCGGGCACGAGGACTTCGTGCTGCTCTGGAACGAGGGCGGCCTCGGTGCCGCCCTCGTTCTCGGCGGACGACTGCACCGCGGCTGGACCGGCGGCGCGGGAGAGGTGGGTTTCCTTCCTGTTCCCGGTGCGCCTCTGGTCCGGCATGTGACCAAGGCCAACAGTGGCGGCTACCAGGAGCTGGCCGGCTCCCAGGCCATCCCGCACCTCGCCGGTGAACTCGGCATCGGACAGATCCCCTCGGGACCGTACGCCGAGGTCGCCGCCGCCCTCGTCGAGCGGGCCGCCGCCGAGGACACCGTCCTGCATCGCAAGCTGCTGCAGACGTACGCGACCCGGCTGGCCACCGGTCTCGCCTCCCTCGTCTCCGTCCTCGACCCCGAACTCGTCGTCCTCAGCGGTGCCTCGCTGACCTCGGGCGGCGAGGTGCTGCGCGCCCTCGTCCAGGCCGAGCTGGAGGAGCTGGCGGCCTCCCGGCCCCGGCTCGTGGTCGGCGACGTCCGTGAACACCCCGTGCTGCGCGGCGCGCTGGAGAGCGCCCTCGCGACCACCCGCGACGAGGTCTTCGACACCTCCCGCTGACACCCCGTACGCACCGCGTACGGGCCCCGATACCCACCCCCGCCTTCCCTCACCATCCCTGCCCTGTCCCTGGGAGACCCTGCCATGCCCGGAATATCCCGGAAAGCGGCCTTCGCTCTCGCCGCCTCCGCCTCCCTCGCCCTGCTCGCCACCGCCTGTACCGGCCAGTCCTCCTCGAGCGCCGACGACGACGCCTCGAAGGACACGACCATCAACTTCTGGCACGCCTGGAGCGCGCCCAATGAAGTGAAGGCGGTCAACTCCCTGATCGCCGGCTTCGAGAAGGCACACCCCAACATCCATGTGAACGTCGTCGCCAACATGACCGACGACAAGATCAACCAGGCGCTGCGCACGGGCGGCGACAAGGCCCCGGACGTCATCTCCTCCTTCACCACCAACAACGTCGGAAAGTTCTGCTCGTCGGGTGCGCTGGTCGACCTCAACCCCTTCTTCAAGAAGGCCGGCATCGACCCGCAGACGACGTTCCCGAAGGCAATGAACGAGTACACCCAGTTCGACGGCAACCGCTGCGCGGCACCGCTGCTGGGTGACGCCTACGGGCTCTACTACAACAAGACGGCCTTCGCGAAGGCGGGCATCAAGACTCCGCCGAAGACCTGGTCCGAATTCGAGACCGACGCCAAGAAGCTGACCATCCCGGACGGCGACAGCTACAAGCAGCTCGGATTCATGCCGGACTACCACGGCTGGGAGACCACGACCGAGCACTACTTCGGCCAGTTCTCCCCGACGTACTTCGACAAGGCCGGCAAGTCGCAGCTCGCCACGGACCCCGCCTTCGAAGCCGGATTCAAACTCCAGAAGAAGCTCGTCGACGAACTCGGCGGCTTCACGAAACTGGAGACGTACCGCTCCAAGCTCGGCGACGAATGGGGCGCCAAGCACCCCTTCCACACCGGTCAGGTGGCCATGCAGCTGGACGGCGAGTGGCGTCTGGGAATGGCCCTGGACGCCAAGCCGAAATTCGACATCGGCGTGGCCCCGCTGCCCGTTCCCGACGACCAGGTGAGCCAGTACGGCAAGGGCTACATCACCGGCACCATCACCGGCATCTCCGCCGCCAGCCACAAGCAGAACGCGGCCTGGGAGCTGGTGAAGTACATGACCACGGACACGGACGCGGTGGTGAACTTCTCCAACGCCATCCACAACGTGCCCTCGACGCTGGCCGCCCTGAAGTCCCCGCAACTGAAGTACGACCCGCGCTTCAAGACGTTCCTGGACATCGCCGCGAACCCGGAATCGACCACCTCTCCGGCCTCCATCAACGGCGGCGTGTATCTCACGACGATCCAGAACTTCGGCTACGACTACGAGAGCGGAAAGGTCACCGACCTCAAGGCGGGCCTGAAGAAGACGGCCGCGCAGATCGACACGGACATAGCGCAGGCGAAGTAGTCCGACGATGAGCACCATCACCCTGGCGTCGAAGCGCCGCAGGTCGACGCTTCGGACTCTCGCCTTCATGTCGCCCTGGTTGATCGGCTTCGCGGTCTTCTTCGCGTATCCGCTGATCTCGACGGTCTATTTCTCCTTCATGCACTACGACGGCTTCAAAGCGCCGACGTGGAGCGGAACGAAGAACTGGACGTACGTCTTCGAGCACTACCCCTACTTCTGGCCGGCCCTGCGCAACACTCTGTGGCTGGTGGTGGTCACGGTGACCCTGCGCGTCCTCTTCGGACTGGGCATCGGCCTCCTCATCACGAAGATCAAGACCGGCACGGGTGCCTTCCGCACCCTCTTCTACCTGCCCTACCTGGCCCCGCCGGTGGCGGCCACGATGGCCTTCGCCTTCCTCCTCAACCCCGGTACCGGCCCGGTCAACTCGATCCTGGAGAAGATCGGCATCCCGGCCCCGGGCTGGTTCAACGACCCGAACTGGTCCAAACCGGCCCTCACTCTCCTCTTCCTGTGGGGCGTGGGCGACCTGATGGTCATCTTCATGGCCGCGCTGCTCGACGTACCGAAGGAGCAGTACGAGGCGGCCGAGCTGGACGGGGCCTCGGCGTGGCAGCGGTTCCGGTTCGTCACCATCCCGAACATCTCGCCGATCATCATGTTCGCGGTGGTCACGGGGGTGATCGCGGCGATGCAGTGCTACACCCAGCCGCTGGTCGCCGGAAAGGTCGCCTCGGGCGTGATCCAGGGCGCGGGCACCATGTTCGAGCCCGGATACCCCGAGAGGTCGACGCTCACCCTTCCCCAACTCGTCTACAACCTGGGCTTCCAGCGTTTCGACTACGGCTCGGCCTGTGTGGTCGCCCTCGTCCTGTTCGCCCTCTCCATGGCCTTCACCGCGTTCCTGATGCGGCGCCGCGGCGGACTCATCCAGGCAGGTGACTGACAGATGACCCAAGTACTGGACCGGCCGGTGGAATTGAAGACTCCGGCCTCCCCCGCCGAACGCACGGCCCGCCGCAAGGCAGTCCTGGAATGGATAGCGATCCACTCCCTCGGCATCGCCGCGGCCCTGTTCTTCACCCTCCCCTTCGTCTTCGTCTTCCTGACCTCGCTCATGAGCGACGACCAGGCCCTGAGCCGGGACCTGATCCCGCACACCTGGGAGTGGGCCAACTACCGCAAGGTCTTCGACACCCCGGGCTTTCTCACCTGGTGGAAGAACACCCTGATCTACGCCGGCGCCGGCACGGTCCTCGTGGTCCTGTCCTCGATCCCCGTGGCGTACGCGCTGGCCAAGTTCCGCTTCCGGGGCCGCAACCTCTCCCTGATGCTGGTGATCTCGATGATGATGCTGCCGCCCCAGGTGGTGGTCATCCCGATGTACCTGTTCTGGGCGAAGCAGCTGGATCTCTCCGGCACCCTGTGGCCACTGATCATCCCGCTCGCATTCGGGGACGCGTTCTCGATCTTCCTCCTTCGCCAGTTCCTGATGACGATCCCCAACGAGTACCTGGACGCGGCGAAGGTGGACGGCTGCGGAGACCTGCGCACCCTGCTGAAAGTCGTCCTCCCGATGGCGAAGCCCGGCATCGCCGCGGTGGCCCTCTTCCAGTTCTTCAACGCCTGGAACGACTACTTCGGCCCCCAGATCTACGCCTCGGAGAACCCGGCCGCCTGGACCCTCAGTTACGGCCTGGAGTCCTTCAAGGGCGCCCACCACACCGACTGGAACCTCACCATGGCCGCGACCGTGCTGGTCATGGCTCCCGTGATCCTCGTGTTCTTCTTCGCCCAGAAGGCGTTCGTAGAGGGCGTCACGCTGACCGGAGTGAAGGGTTAACCGTTCATGAAACTCACCGTGGTCGGCGGAGGCTCGACCTATACCCCCGAACTCATCGACGGCTTCGCCCGGCTGCGCGACACCCTGCCCGTCGAGGAACTGGTCCTCGTCGACCCGGCGCCCGAGCGCCTGGAACTGGTGGGGGGCCTGGCCCGCCGTATCTTCGCCAAACAGGGCCACAACGGCCGGATCGTGACGACCGACGACCTGGACGCCGGCGTGGACGGCGCCGACGCCGTGCTGCTGCAGTTGCGCGTGGGCGGGCAGGCGGCCCGTGAGCAGGACGAGACCTGGCCGCTGGAGTGCGGCTGCGTCGGCCAGGAGACCACCGGCGCGGGCGGCCTGGCCAAGGCACTGCGCACGGTCCCGGTGGTCCTCGACATCGCGGAACGGGTCCGCCGTACCAATCCGGGCGCCTGGATCGTCGACTTCACCAACCCGGTCGGCATCGTCACGCGCGCGTTGCTGCAGGCGGGCCACAAGGCGGTGGGCCTGTGCAACGTGGCCATCGGCTTCCAGCGGAAGTTCGCGGACCGGCTCGGCGTCGCACCGGCCGACGTCCACCTCGACCACGTGGGCCTCAACCACCTCACCTGGGAGACCGGTGTCCGCCTGGGCGGCCCCGAGGGCGAGAACGTCCTGCCCAAGCTGCTCGCCGAACACGGCGACGCGATCGCCGCTGACCTGCGGCTGCCGCGGGTCCTGCTCGACCGCCTGGGCGTCGTCCCGTCGTACTACCTGCGCTACTTCTACGCACACGACGAGGTCGTACGCGAACTGCGCACCAAGCCCTCCCGTGCCGCCGAAGTCGCCGAGATGGAACGGAACCTGCTCAAGATGTACGGCGATCCGACCCTCGACGAGAAGCCGGAGCTGCTTGCCAAGCGGGGCGGTGCCTACTACTCGGAGGCGGCGGTGGACCTGGCGGCCGCCCTGCTGGGCTCGGCGGGCAGCCCGTACCAGGTGGTGAACACCCTCAACCGGGGCACGCTGCCGTTCCTGCCGGACGACGCGGTGATCGAGGTGCAGGCGGCGGTGGGCCCGAAGGGGCCGCTCCCGCTGCCGGTACCGCCCGTCCACCCGCTGTACGCGGGCCTGATGGCGAACGTGACGGCGTACGAGGACCTGGCCCTGGAGGCGGCGCTGCGCGGCGGCCGCGACCGGGTGTTCAAGGCCCTCCTCGCCCACCCCCTCATCGGCCAGTACGAGTACGCGGAAACCCTCACCGACCGACTGATCGCACACAACCGGGAGCATCTCGCGTGGGCATGACCGCACGTGTCCTCGCCGTCGACGCGGGCAACAGCAAGACCGACGTCGCGGTCGTGGCGGCGGACGGAACCGTCCTCGCCACGGCCCGTGGCGGCGGGTTCCGGCCGCCCGTGGTGGGCGTGGAGGCGGCCGTCGACAAGGTCGCCGAGGCGGTGAAGCGGGCCTTCGCCGAGGCCGGGGTGAGCTCGGTGGACCACGTCTCCGCCTGTCTCGCCAACGCCGACTTCCCCTTCGAGGAGGAGCAGCTGGCGGCCGCGCTGCACGCGCGCGCGTGGGGCGCGGGCGTGGAGGTCCGCAACGACACCTTCGCCATCCTGCGCGCGGGCGTCACCGAGCCCCGGGGGGTCGCCGTCGTCTGCGGCGCGGGCATCAACTGCGTCGGCATGCGCCCCGACGGCCGCACCGCCCGCTTCCCCGCGCTCGGTCGCATCTCCGGCGACTGGGGCGGCGGCTGGGGCCTCGCCGAGGAGGCCCTGTGGCACGCGGCACGGGCGGAGGACGGCCGCGGCGAGCCCACAGCCCTCGCGCGCACCCTCCCGGCCCACTTCGGCCACGACACCATGCTCGCCCTCATCAAGGCCCTCCACCTGGAGCAGGTACCGGCCGCCCGCCGCCATGAACTGACCCCGGTCCTCTTCGCCACGGCGGCGCACGGCGACCCGGTCGCCCGCGCGATCGTCGACCGCCTGGCCGACGAGGTGGTGACCATGGCGACGGTGGCCCTGACCCGCCTCGACCTCCTGGAGGAGGAGACCCCGGTCCTCCTGGGCGGCGGCGTCCTGGCCGCCCGGCACCCCCAGCTCAACGACGGGATCAGGGACTTGCTGACCGCACGAGCTCCGAAGGCGGTGCCCCGGGTCGTGACGGCGAGTCCGGTGCTGGGGGCGGCACTGCTGGGCCTGGACAGGGTGGGCGCGGAAGCGGAGGTGCACGAGCGGGTGCGGGCACACTTCGAGCAACCCCGCAGCCCGTCCGGCGTTTGAGGACGAGGCCGTTCAGGCCGATGGCGGGGGCCTGGGGGCGGCAGCCTCCAGACGGAACCGAACTGATTCCCAAGACGTGTTCACGGGCAGGGGTGATACCGGATTCTGCAGCCGCCGGCAGGCGCCCCGTGCGAATGTCAGTCCCGGCGGCGATACTTGCTGTGACGGATGACCATGGGGGAGGTCAAAAGTGACACACCCGCCGAAGAGCAGTGCGGCAAGACCGGGCACCGCCGTGCCCACGATGCCGTCCGTACCGCCTCAGCCCGGCCGGCCCGTTCCCCCCACCCCGACGGGCCCGGCAGCCGTACCCGACGCCGTCTCCGCACGTCGTACGGCCTTCGCGGAGGGCGTCGACCGGCTGCGCGAGGCCGCGACCACGGAGCCCGGGCGGCTGCGCATCATCGGTGCGCTGCTCGCCCTGCTCGTCGTCGCGTTCGGTGCGGTCACCGCCTGGCAGATGACGGCACGGGCGACGGCCGCCGAGGACGTGCTCACCCGCAGCCAGCCGCTCAGCTCCGACGCGGCCGACATCTACCGCTCGCTCGCCGACGCCAACACGGCGGCGGCCAGCGGCTATCTCGCGGGCCCGCAGGAGAAGCCGGAGACGCGACAGCGGTACGAGGACGGCATCCGGACGGCCGCGGAGAAGCTGGTCACGGCCGCCTCCAGCTCGGACCCGGGGTCCGATTCGGCGAAGACCATCGCCGAGCTCAACAAGCTGCTGCCCCAGTACAAGGGCCTGGTCGAGACGGCCCGGGCCAACAACCGGCAGGGCTACCCGGTGGGCAGCGCCTATCTGCGGGCGGCGAACGAGCAGATGCAGCAGCAGATGCTGCCGAAGGCCGAGGCCCTGTACCAGAAGGAGAACCAGCGGCTGAGCTCCGACTACGCGGACGCGAAGTCGTTCCCGTGGGCGGCGATCGGTCTCGGTCTGCTCGTCCTCGGTGGGCTGGCCTGGGCGCAGCGCCGCAACTACCTGCGCACCAACCGGGTGTTGAACCACGGTTTGGTCACCGCCTCCGCCGCGTCCGTGGTGGTGCTGCTCTGGCTGGTCGTCGGCCACACGGTCGCCCGCTCGGGGCTGAACGACTCGTACAACCACGGCGTCCGCTCGCTGAACGTGCTGCACGACGCCCGTATCGCGTCCCTGACGGCCCGCAGCGACGAGAACCTCAGCCTGATCCGGCGCGGCGCGGACACCAAGGTCGTGGGCGGCAACCCGGTGGACGCCTACGCCGCGGGGTACGACGAGCAGATCGGCGAGCTGGCGGCGTCACTGACCAAGGCCGACGGTCTCGCGGACGACTCGGCGGGCCGCAAGCCCGTACAGGACGCGAACGGCTACATGAAGGCGTGGAAGGAACGGCACGGGGTCGCGCAGGGCCTGAACGACAAGGGCGAGTACACACAGGCCCGGGACAAGGTCATCGGCGTCGGCAAGGACCCGACGAGCGTGTGCTTCGACAATGTGGACATCGCTCTGGAGACGGCACTCGGCCATGGGCAGGCCGAGTTCAAGCGGGCCGCGGGCGACGGCCGGGACGCGCTGACCGGACTGCCGTACGGGGCCGCGGTCCTCGCTCTGCTCGGTGCGGCCGGCGCAGTGGTCGGCATCGGGCGCAGGCTGTCGGAGTACCGGTGAGAGGGGGCGTGACGATGGATGCACGGCGTCTGGCACAACGTCTGCGGACCGGCCTCCGGGGCTGGGGCGGGGTATGCGCGATGGCGGCCCTGTGCGCCCTGGCGTTGGCGTTCGCGCTGCTGCTGCCCCTGACCCAGTCGAGCGGCACGGACGACGCCGCGGGCAGCGGCGGCACGGGGGTCGCCCAGGGCCTGCAGGCCAGGGCGGCAGCCCAGTGCGACAACCCGCAGGACGGCAGTCTGTCGCCGTCGGGCGGTGACGGCAGCACACCGATCATCGACAGGATCAAGGCCCGCAAGGACCGCCGTCTGATCGTCGGCATCGACACCAACAGCTACCGCTGGGGCTATCTCAACCCGAACAACACCTCCGGTGCGCCGGAGGGCTTCGACATCGACCTCGTCCACCAGATCGCCAAGGACATCCTGGGCGACCCGGACGCGGTCTCGTTCAAGGCCATCCCGACCAGCCGCCGGATCAAGGCAATTCAGGACGACGAGGTCGACATGGTGGTGCGCACCATGACGATCAACTGCGACCGGATCAAGCAAGTCGCGTTCTCCGCGCCCTACTTCAGGACCGGACAGCAGGTCCTCGCCCCGCGGACCTCGGCGATCACGGGCTACAACAGCACCCTGGCCCACAAGAGGATCTGCTCGGCGGACAGTTCGACCGCCCTGGAGCGACTGCAGGGCGACAAGGCGAAGGGCACTCTCCCCACCGGCGCGGACATCGGGACGGTGGTCCCCAACCAGCTCGACTGCCTGGTGAAGTTGCAGCTCGGCGAGGTCGACGCGGTGGTCACGGACGGCGCGCTCGCCGCGAGCCAGGCCGCGCAGGATCCCACGGTGCAGCTCAAGGGCGGCCTGTTCACCGACGAGTACTACGGCGTGGCGATGAAGCTGGGCTCCCAGGATCTGATACGCCAGGTCAACCGGACCCTGCAGAACTACGTCAAGGACGGCGACTGGGCGGCCTCGTACGGGAAGTGGCTGCATCCGACCATGGATCAGGGCGGCGAGAAGTCGGCGTCGGCGACCCCTCCCGAAGCCCACTACAAGTGACCGATCATCAACTGACGGACGTACGGCAGAACACGACGGAACCACGACGGAACACGACAGCAGCGAGAGGTGATCGATGGGCGTCACGGACCCCGCCGGGCCGGTGATGGACCGGGACGAGGTGGACCGTGCGCTGGCGCGGCTCGGCGCGGAGCACGAGGCGATCGAGACCTCACTCCTCGCCCTGCAGGACCACGCGGGACGCAGACTCCTCGAGGGCGCCGAGCTGACGGGCATCACCAAGGAGCGGTGGGCGGCCGCGGAGGCGTCGATCACGCTGCTGTGGGCGTACTTCGACGCGTACACGGACGCGTTGCGCTCCGCCCGGGAGATCCGCTCACGGCGCCGCTGGTCCAGCCGCGAGGACCTGGTGGAGCTGACGGAGCTGCTGCGCGGCGAGTCGGTCACGGTCGCGGGCTCGGCGACGGCCACGGCGAACGCACCGACCCGGCTGTCCGCCCCGGGCAAGCTCAGCCGGCAGTTCTCCCTGGCCGCCCTGGTCGACCTGATGAACGAGCTGTATGCGTCGAGCCTGGACATGGTGGTCGCGGCCGACGCGGTCTGGTCGGCGCTGCCCGCCCGGATCGATTTACTGGCCGCGGAGCTCCAGCGCACCCGTACGCTCGCCCACTCCGTCGGGGTGCGCCCCGGCGAGCACCCTTCCGGCGACGACCTGGAGCGCATCACCCGCACCCTGACCACCCTGCGCGAGCAGGTCATCTCCGACCCGCTCGCGTACTGGATTCCCGCGCAGGGGAGTTCGGCGCCGGGCGGCGGCCGGCCGGACACCACGGTGTACGACCGGGAGGCCCGCGCCCTGGAGGAGGTGCGCCGGGAGATCGACGCCGTGCTCACCGTCCGGCAGGACGCGGAGCAGCGGCTGGTGAAGCTTCGGGACGTGCTCAGCCGAGCCGACCGCACACTCGCGGAGGCACGCAACGCGCGCGGGGAGGTCCTCGCGAAGATCGCCGCCACGGAGGTACCGGTCGTCAGCGGCCCGCCGACCGTGCTGCAGGAGCAGCTGGCGACGGCCGCGGAGTACCGCAGACACGCCCAGTGGCACCGTCTGTCCCCGCTTCTGGAGTCCCTGGAGCAGAAGGCGGAGGACGAACTGCTGCGCGCCCGCGAGTCGTTGACCGCGGTCACCGCGCCGCTGGCGGTCCGCGCCGAGCTGCGCGGCCGCCTCGACGCGTACAAGGCGAAGGTGGCGCGCCTCGGATACGCCGAGGACCCGTTCCTGATCGAGCGGTACGACGCGGCGCGCCGCATGCTGTGGAGCGCACCGTGCGATCTGCGCGTCGCCGAACAGGCCGTGCTGCGCTACCAGCAGGCGGCCGCCGAAGTGCTGGGCGCCCCGCGCGTGCCGCCGCAGGGCGGCCCGCAGGACCGCAGGGAGACGGGGGCATGAGCGACAAAGGGGGCACGTCGTCATGAGTGAGGCACAGCAGAGCTGCCAACGACCGGACTGCGAGGGCGCGTACGAGGACGTGGGCGGCGGCGAGCTGTACTGCGACACCTGCGGTCTCGCGCCGGTCGTGTCGGC
This sequence comes from Streptomyces sp. NPDC051172, assembly GCF_040682555.1. Lineage (NCBI taxonomy): Bacteria > Bacillati > Actinomycetota > Actinomycetes > Kitasatosporales > Streptomycetaceae > Streptomyces > Streptomyces sp. NPDC051172. The sequence continues at coordinate 20,680 of NZ_JBFBBE010000074.1, read as the reverse complement.
GAAGGGCATGGTGAACTCGCCGGCCACCGGCATCACCGGCGACGGCAAGGGCTCGCAGGACAGCGGCAGTTCGCGGGCCGGCAGCCGCGGCAGCTCGCGTACCTCCTCGCAGTCGTCGAAGTCCCGGCGTTCGGTGTCGGGGCGGCTCTCGCGCTCCTTGTCGGGGAAGTCCACGGGCCGTTCGGTGTCGGTGCGCAGCTCCGGTTCCGGCACCAGCACCGGCTCCCGCGGCCGGCTGGGCGTGGGCCTGGTGCAGGTGCCGGACGTGCCGCGGCCCGATCCGCGCGCCATGGTGCTGGAGAACCCGGAGGTGCCCGAGCGCAAGCGGTTCTGCTCGCGCTCGGACTGCGGGGCGCCGGTGGGCCGCTCGCGCGGTGACCGCGCGGGCCGCACGGAGGGCTTCTGCACCAAGTGCGGCAACCCGTATTCGTTCGTACCGAAGCTGAAGGCCGGCGACGTGGTGCACGGCCAGTACGAGGTCGTGGGCTGTCTGGCGCACGGCGGGCTGGGCTGGGTCTACCTCGCCGTGGACAAGGCGGTCTCGGACCGGTGGGTGGTGCTCAAGGGCCTCCTGGACACCGGTGACCAGGACGCGATGGCGGCGGCGATCTCCGAGCGGCGCTTCCTGGCCGAGATCGAGCACTCCAACATCGTGCGCATCTACAACTTCGTGGAACACCTCGACCAGCGCACCGGTTCGCTCGACGGCTACATCGTCATGGAGTACGTCGGCGGCAAGTCCCTGAAGGAGATCGCCAACGGCCGCCGCACACCCGACGGCAGGCGGGATCCGCTGCCGGTGGAGCAGGCGTGCGCATACGGCATCGAGGCGCTCGAAGCCCTCGGCCATCTGCACAGCCGCAACCTGCTGTACTGCGACTTCAAGGTCGACAACGCGATCCAGACCGAGGACCAGCTCAAGCTGATCGACATGGGCGCGGTGCGCAGAATGGACGACGAGGAGTCGGCCATCTACGGCACGGTGGGCTACCAGGCGCCGGAGGTCGCCGACGTCGGCCCGTCGGTGGCGAGCGACCTTTACACGGTCGCGCGCACGCTGGCCGTGCTGTCCTTCGACTTCCAGGGCTACACGAACGTCTTCGTGGACTCCCTGCCCGACCCCGACAACATCGAGGTCTTCCGCGAGTACGAGTCCTTCTACCGGCTCCTGGTCCGCGCCACCGACCCGGACCCGGCCCGCAGGTTCGCCTCCGCACAGGAGATGGCGGAGCAGCTGACGGGCGTACTGCGCGAGGTCGTCTCGCTGCAGACGGGGCGTGCGCGGCCCGCGCTGTCGACGCTGTTCGGACCCGAACTGAAGGCCACCGACACGGAGTTGTTCCCGAAGCTGGAGGGGGACGTCTCGCGGCTCGGGGCGCGGGTGGTGCAGCCGCGGAGGGGACAGCAGCCGCAGCTCCCCGCGTCCGCGAACGGCACGGCGGCCCTCGTCAAGCACGTCGACTCCCCCACCGCGGCCCTCGCCCTGCCCGTCCCCCGCGTCGACCCCTCCGACCCGAACGCGGGTTTCCTGGCGGGCCTGATGACGACCGCGCCGGCCGAGTTGCTCGGGGCGCTCGCCGCGGCTCCGGCGGCATCGGTCGAGACCCGGCTGAGGCAGATCCGCGCCTGGCTGGAGAACGGCGACTCGGCCACCGCGCAGGGCGCCCTGCAGACCCTGGAGACCGAGCGGCCCGACGACTGGCGGGTCGTCTGGTACCGCGGCGTGGCCGCGCTGGTGACCGGCGACGAGGAGGGTGCCGCGCTCGCCTTCGACGCGATCTACGACGCGTTCCCCGGCGAACCCGCGCCCAAGCTCGCGCTCGGCCTGTGCGCGGAGCTGCTGGGCCAGCTGGACAACGCCGCCGAGTACTACCGGCTGGTCTGGTCGACCGACCCCAGCTATGTGAGCGCCGCGTTCGGCCTGGCCCGCGTGCAGCTCGCCGCCGGGGACCGGCGCAGTGCGGTACGGACGCTGGAGTCGGTGCCGGAGTCCTCGATCCACTACACGGCCGCGCGGGTGGCGGCCGTACGGGCGCGACTGCGCGGACGTACGGCGGCCGCTTCCGACGTACCGTTCCTCGAGGACCTCAGGGCAGCCGCCGGGCAGGTCGAGGCGCTGGAGGCGTACGGTCTGGATCCGGCACGCCGGGAGCAGTTGTCCGCCGAAGTCCTCGGCTGCGCGCTGGACTGGATACTCTCCGGTGGCCAGGTGGTTGCTCCCGCCGCGCAGCGCGTGCTGCTCGGCAGCGACCTGGACGAGCGGGGACTCCGCTTCGGCCTGGAGCGTTCGTACCGCACGCTGGCCCGGCTGGCGCGAGGCGGCGAGGAGAGGATCGACCTGGTGGAACGTGCCAACCGTTACCGCCCCCGGACGTGGGTGTAGTTGATGTCGCAGATGCCCCAGCAGGCCGCCCTGTCGAACTGCCCGAGCTGCGAGTGGCCGCTCGAGTCGGGTGACCGTTTCTGCGGTGCGTGCGGATACGACCTGTCCGTCGTGCCCGCACGGCCGGACGACCATCCGACGATCGCCCTGAACGGCTCGGCCCTGCCGCCGGGCGAGGGCGGCGGTGCGGCCTGGCCCGTCGCCGCCGCTCCGGGCGGCTCCGACACCCCGGCGGCGACCCATCTGCCCACGGACCTGCACGGGACGGACTCGGGCGGCTCCCCGCTGCCGCCGGAGCAGCCCACCGGATCGCCGGTCTCCCCGGCCTCCGGGGTGCGCTTCGACCGGCCGCCGGTGCCCGACGAGTACCCGCTGCAGGCCCCGGACCCGCGCGTGGCTTCGCTCGCCGCGCCCGCCGAGGAGGCCAAGCTGTGCGTGGCCTGCCGTGCGGGCCGCGTCGACGACGACGGCTACTGCGAGAACTGCGGGCACGCCCAGCCCCGGGAGCGCGACCACATGGAGCAGGAGTCCGGCCCGGTGGCCGCCGTCAGCGACCGCGGACTGCGCCACCACCGCAACGAGGACGCGTTCGGCATCGGCACCGCCACCCTGCCCGACGGCGCCCCCGCGTCCGTGGCCGTCGTCTGCGACGGCGTCTCCTCCGCGACCCGGCCCGACGACGCCTCGCTCGCCGCCGCCCGCGCCGCGAACGATGCGCTGCTCACCGCCCTGCCGCACGGCACGCACCCGCAGCAGGCCATGCACGACGCGATCGTGGCCGCCTCGCACGCGGTCAACGCCCTGGCCGACGAACCCGCCACCGCCCGCGAGCACTCCCCGCACCAGAACGCACCCGCCTGCACGATCGTCGGCGCGGTCGTGACACCCGGGCTGCTGGTCGTCGGCTGGGTCGGCGACAGCCGCGCCTACTGGGTGCCGGTGGACCGCAGTTCGGCCCCGGTCCGGCTCACCGAGGACGACTCGTGGGCCGCGCAGATGGTCTCCGCGGGCCTGATGAGCGAGGCCGAGGCGTACGCCGACGAGCGCGCCCACGCGATCACCGGCTGGCTCGGCGCGGACGCCTACGAACTGGAGCCGCACACCGCTTCCTTCAAGCCGGACCGGCCGGGTGTAGTGGTGGTGTGCACGGACGGACTGTGGAACTACGCGGAGGCGGCCGAGGAGATGGCCGAGGTCGTGCCGCCGGATGCCGCCGTACGTCCGCTGCACAGCGCCCGTGTGCTGGTCGGTCACGCCCTGGACGGCGGGGGCCACGACAACGTAACAGTGGCCGTCGTGCCGTTCCCGGCCGTGCCTCAGGGGGCAGGATCGGCCTGAGGCCGTATTCGGGGATGCCTCAGCGGACCGGAGGGGACCGGTCCGCATACAGTCATCACCCCGCGAACGCGGGGTTTTCGAGGGGGATTTGAGTAGGCATGGCCAATTTCTCGAAGTCCAGCGTGCCGCAGTTCTCGATGGACGTGTACCAGAACGAGTACCTGCCCGAGGGCGGCCGCGAGGTCAACGCCATCGTCACGGTCACCGCCACCGGCGGCGGCACGGTCGGCAGCGCGGTCGCCGCGCCCCACCTCTACGCACCGGGGGGCGGCCCGTCGGCGGGGGTGGCGATCATGGTCGACTGTTCCGGCTCGATGGACTATCCGCCGACCAAGATGCGCAACGCGCGTGACGCGACGGCCGCCGCGATCGACACCCTGCGCGACGGAGTGCACTTCGCGGTGATCGGCGGCACACACGTCGCCAAGGAGGTCTACCCGGGCGGCGGACGCCTCGCGGTCGCCGACGCCGCCACCCGCGGCCAGGCCAAGGAGGCCCTGCGCAAGCTGAGCGCGGGCGGCGGCACGGCCATCGGCACCTGGCTGAAGCTCGCCGACCGCCTGCTCTCCTCGGACGAGGTCGCCATCCGGCACGGCATCCTGCTCACCGACGGCCGCAACGAGCACGAGTCACCCGAGGACCTCAGGGCCGCCCTGGACTCCTGCGCCGGACGGTTCACGTGTGACGCACGTGGCGTGGGCACCGACTGGGAAGTGAAAGAAGTCACAGGGATCGCCTCCGCGCTGCTCGGCACCGCCGACATCGTCGCCGACCCGGCCGCCCTCGCCGCCGACTTCACGCAGATGATGGAGAAGGCGATGGGCAAGGAGGTCGCCGACGTCGCTCTGCGGCTGTGGACGCCTGTCGGCACCGCCATCAAGTTCGTCAAGCAGGTCGCGCCCACCGTCGAGGAGTTGACCGACCGCCGCACCGAGGCCGGCCCGCGCGCCGGGGACTACCCCACCGGCTCCTGGGGTGACGAGTCCCGTGACTACCACGTATGCGTCGAGGTCCCGGCCGCGAGCCTCGGCCAGGAGATGCTGGCCGCCCGGGTGTCCCTGGTCGTCCCGCAGCCCGACGGCAGCGCGCAGAACCTCGGCGCCCAGGGCCTGGTCAGGGCCGTGTGGACCGACGACATGGCGGCTTCCACCTCGATCAACCCACAGGTCGCCCACTACACCGGGCAGGCCGAACTGGCACAAGCCATCCAACAAGGGCTGGATCTTCGCAAAGCGGGCGATATGGATGGAGCAACGGCCAAACTGGGCCGGGCTGTTCAGCTCGCCAGTGCCTCCGGAAACGCGGATACTGCGAAACTGCTTGCGAAGGTGGTGGACGTGGTCGATGCCACGACAGGTACTGTGCGACTGAAAGCGAAGGTCGAGGAGGCCGACGAGATGACTCTCGAGACACGGTCGACAAAGACTGTTCGTGTAAAGAAGTGACACCGGACGTCACGTCGCCGTACACATCACAGGACCGCATAGGACCCTGAAGGAAAGGGGGAAGCGCCGACATGCCGACCTGCCCGAACGGACACCAGTCGGGTTCCGACGACTGGTGCGAGGTCTGCGGTCACCGCATGGCCGGTGCCGTGCCTCCGCCCCCTCCCCCGCCGCCCCCGCCCGGCGGCGGCTACGGCTTCCCGCCGCCAGGCCAGGGTCCTCAGCCCGTCGGCCGCCCGCTGTCCGCGGTGCCGGAGCACGAGCCGGAGCTCTGCCCGCAGTGCCGTACGCCCCGTGAGGGCGGTGCGCCGTTCTGCGAGGAGTGCCGGTGGAACTTCCTGACGAACACCGCGACCTCGTACACCCCGGCCGCCCCGCACCCGCCGGCGCCCGGCCCCGGCGGGCCCTTCCAGCAGCAGCCGCCGCCCGGACCGTCGTACGGCGGCGGCGACTCGTACGAGTACCAGGGCTCGCGCCCGTCCCAGGTGAACCGCCCGGCGGAGCCGATCCCGCCGAGCCCGTTCGGCAACGAGCCCTCGGGCCCGCCGCCGAGCCCCTTCGGCACCGAGCCCCCCGGTCCGCCGAGCCCGTTCGCCGACCGGTCGGGCTTCGGCCCCGACCCGTCGCGTCCGGTTCCGCCGCCGCCCGGGCCCACACCGCACGGCGGCCCCGGTGGCCCCGGTGGCGCCCCACAGGCGTTCCAGCAGCCCGGTCCGCCGGCCCCGCCCCGCTTCCCGCAGGAGACGGGACGTCCGCCGCAGCAGGGCGGACCGTCCTTCGGCGGCGGTGACGACGACTGGGTGATCTCCCCGCCGTCCGGCGGCCCCGGTGCGCCCGGTGGCCCCGGTCAGGGCGGTGGCTACGGCTATCCGCAGCCCGGCCCGACCCAGGCGCCCCCGCCCGGCCAGGGCTTCCCGCAGACCCACGGCGGGCCGGTGACCTGGACGGCGACCATCGGTCCGGACCGCGAGTACTTCATGGCGATGATGCAGCGCTCCGGCCCCGAGGCCGCGGGCCTCAACCTGCCCGCGTACTCGCCGGAGCAGCAGCGCACCCTCAGCGGCAACCAGATCACCATCGGCCGCCGCCGGCACTCCACCGGCGACACCCCCGACATCGACCTGGCGGTGCCGCCGGAGGACCCGGGCGTCTCGCACCAGCATGCGGTGCTCGTGCAGCAGCCGGACGGCAGTTGGGCGGTCGTGGACCAGAACTCGACGAACGGTACGACTGTCAACGGCTCTGATGAGCCGATTCAACCGTTTGTGCCGGTGCCGTTGCAGGACGGGGATCGTGTGCACGTCGGCGCGTGGACGACGATCACTATTCGCCGTGGGTAGCCGGCGCACCCCGCGCCCCTGAGGGCGGCTGACTCACCGGAGGGGCCAGACCGTACGGCCCTTCCGGGGCGTCCAGCCATGCCCACTCCTGCTCGCCGTCGACCGTGATGCCGTAGCGCTCCCGTTGCGGTTGCTCTTCGCGCTCCCACAGGGCGAAGGCCTCCTGGGGGGCGAGGGTGCCGCGGGTCAGGGTCAGGAGGAAGCGGAAGAGTTCGTGGTCCCTGGCCCGGCGGGGGATGTCGCCGAGTTGGAGTGTCTCCTGCTCGGGACGGGTCTCGCCGCGCAGCGGTACGAAGTAGGCGGGCGTGTGCAGGAAGCGGCCCTCGGCGTGGGTGGGGTCCCGGACCGTCAGGGCGATCAGGCCGGTGGCGAACGGGGCCAGGATGCGGGCGCCCGGGTTGCACTGGGCGAGCCAGGCGCGCGGGATCGAGGTCAGGGCGCAGGTGGCGATGATCCGGTCGAAGGGGCCGCGCTCGGGGACTCCGCGGGCGCCGTCGCCGGTCACGACGGCCGGGCGGTAGCCGGCGGCGGCCAGGTGCTGCCGGGCCGACTCGGTGATCTCCGGCTCCAGATCGACGGTGGTGACAAGGTCGTCGTCGCCGAGCCGGTGGGCCAGCAGGGCCGCGTTGTAACCGGTGCCCGCGCCGATCTCCAGGACCCGGTTGCCGTCCTCGGCCCTCAGCTCGGCCAGCATCCTCGCCATCAGCGACGGCTGGCTGCTGGAGGAGAGCAGCTCGCCGTCGCGCAGCCGCGTGGCCAGCGGGGCGTCCTCATAGGCCCCACGCAGCCAGCGCTCGCGCGTCCGCGGATCGGGGCTCTCGCCCCACCGTCGCTCGTAGCCGCCCACCCCACCGCCGACGTAGTAGTACGGCACGAAGAGATGGCGCGGGACCGCCTCGAACGCCTCCCGCCACACCGGGTCCTCGTCCCAGGCCCCGCTCGCCTCGATCTCTCGTACGAGTTCCGCCCGCGCGGTGGCCGCGAGATCGTCCAGTTCCTTGTCGACAGCAGCTGCGCCCATACGTCCACTGTGCTGCGGGAGAGGGGACGAGGCGAGTACCGAAGCCGCCAGATCCGGAATGTCCGCTTCCTGAATGCGGGGGCGGGACCTAAGCCTCAAGTCCTCCGCCGAGCGGTCTGAGAACATGGAGGGCGTGAATGAGATTCGGCGCGGCACGCTTCAGGAGCAGACCTTCTACGAGCAGGTCGGCGGGGAGGAGACCTTCCGCCGCCTCGTCCACCGTTTCTACGAGGGCGTGGCCGAGGACCCGGTGCTGCGGCCCATGTACCCCGAGGAGGACCTGGGCCCGGCCGAGGAGCGCCTCACGCTGTTCCTGATCCAGTACTGGGGCGGCCCGACGACGTACAGCGACAACCGCGGCCACCCCCGGCTGCGTATGCGCCACGCCCCCTTCACCGTGAACCGCGAGGCGCACGACGCCTGGCTGCGGCACATGCGGGACGCCGTCGACGAGCTCGGTCTGTCCGAGGAGCACGAGCAGCAGCTGTGGAAGTACATGACGTACGCCGCGGCCTCGATGGTGAACGCCCCGGACTGACCCTGACCGCATGACGCGCCGATTCCGGTCGTACGACGCCGGGATCCGGTCACGATCCGGTCAAGCCCGGGAGGTCTGGACGACCACGGGGGTCGGGAGTGACGCCGTTCGGCGCGGTGGCACGGTTCGTCCTGTCACGTACGGGTCCCGCAGCGAGTGATGCAGGGCCGCGTCGCCCCGCCGCCGACGCCGCGCTGAGCGCCAAGACCGACGTGCCGGCACCACCGGACCTGTCCGGACGACTACCGGACGCTGACGTCCAACGCCCCAAGTCCCGCACGCCGTACGGCAATCGACCCGTACGGCGTCCGCAGTCGCAGCCAGGCGCCCGACGAGACCAACGCCAGGTCACCGGCGCCCTGGGTGGACCGGAGGAACCCGAGCGACTGTGCCGCGTGCGCGGCCCGTACCGGGAGACGGGTGTCGCCGACGGTCCGGGACCAGATCTCCCGTCCGATGCGGTCGAGTTCGGCGCGTGTACGCAGCTCGGGCGCCAACTCCCCGGTGCGGGAGCGGAATTCGGCGACGGCCGCGCCGACCATGGCCCGCAGGGCATCGGGCGCGGGCAGCCCCGGCTCGGGCCGCCAGCCGCCGCGCGGCGGGAGGACACCCGCCCAGGGCGGCCCGGTGACCGCCGCCGGAACGCCGGCCGTCGCGGCCGACTCGTCCACCGTCTCCAGGAGTTCACCGGCGGACACGGTCACGTCGAGCGTGACGTCGAGCCCCTTCTCGTACGGCTTGGCGAGCCGCACCGCGCGGATCGCCAGTACCTCGAAGGACGGCGGCCGTCCGAAGACGGCGAGCGCGGTCCGGGCGGCCTGGAGGCGTACCGCGGCACCGCGGTCGTAGTGGAGCAGCCGCGAGAGGAAGGCCGCGAGGTCCGCCGCCTCCCCCTCGTCGGCAAGGTGGAGCACCGTCATGCGGCGACGGCCTCCTCCTCGGCGTCGTCCCGGTACCCCTCGAGGAACTCCCGCTCCTCGGAGGTGATCCGGCGCGGCCGCTGTGTCTCGAAGTCGAACGGCACGACGACCGTCAAGGCCCGTACATAGACCAGGTCCTCGTCCTTCACCTCGTAGGTGACGGTGAAGGACGCGGCCCTGATCTCGGTGACCCACAACTCGATGTCCACCGGGTCGGGCCGGTGGACGAGCTGCCGCTTGTAGTCGATCTCATGGCGCGCCACCACGGACCCCTGCTTGGACTCCTTGCCCCGAAGGGACAGGAAGTCGATGCGGGCCTCCTCCAGATACCGGAGGAAGATCGCGTTGTTGACATGGCCGTATGCATCCATGTCCGACCAGCGCAGGGGGCAGCGGTAGATGTGACGCAAGATCGATCAGCCCCGGGTCAGCTTCTTGTAGGTGGCGCGGTGCGGACGCGCGGCGTCGGGTCCGAGCCGCTCGATCTTGTTCTTCTCGTACGACTCGAAGTTGCCCTCGAACCAGAACCACTTGGAGTCACCCTCGTAGGCGAGGATGTGCGTGGCGACGCGGTCCAGGAACCAGCGGTCGTGGGAGACGACCACGGCCGCGCCCGGGAACTCCAGCAGCGCGTTCTCCAGCGAGCCGAGGGTCTCGACGTCGAGGTCGTTGGTCGGCTCGTCGAGGAGCAGCAGGTTGCCGCCCTGCTTGAGGGTGAGCGCCAGGTTGAGGCGGTTGCGCTCACCACCGGAGAGGACACCGGCGGGCTTCTGCTGGTCGGGGCCCTTGAAGCCGAAGGCGGACACGTATGCACGCGACGGCATCTCGACCTGGCCGACATTGATGTAGTCGAGCTCGTCGCTGACGACGGCCCAGAGGGTCTTCTTCGGGTCGATGTTCTCGCGGCTCTGGTCGACGTACGAGATCTTGACGGTCTCGCCGACCTTGATGGAGCCGGAGTCCGGGGTCTCCAGGCCCTGGATCATCTTGAAGAGGGTCGTCTTGCCGGCGCCGTTCGGGCCGATGACACCGACGATGCCGTTGCGCGGCAGCGTGAAGCTGAGGTCGTCGATGAGGACCTTGTCGCCGAAGCCCTTGCTGAGGTTGGTGACCTCGACGACGATGCTGCCGAGCCGCGGACCCGGCGGGATCTGGATCTCCTCGAAGTCCAGCTTCCGCATCTTGTCGGCCTCGGCCGCCATCTCCTCGTAGCGCGCGAGACGGGCCTTGGACTTGGCCTGGCGTCCCTTGGCGTTCGACCGCACCCACTCCAGCTCTTCCTTGAGCCGCTTGGCGCGCTTGGCGTCCTTCTGCCCCTCGACCTTGAGACGGGTCTGCTTGGTCTCCAGGTACTTGGAGTAGTTGCCCTCGTAGCCGTGCAGCCGGCCGCGGTCGACCTCGCAGATCCACCCGGCGACGTTGTCCAGGAAGTACCGGTCGTGGGTGACGGCCACGATCGTGCCGTCGTACTTGGCGAGGTGCTGCTCCAGCCAGTTCACCGACTCGGCGTCGAGGTGGTTGGTGGGCTCGTCGAGGAGCAGCAGGTCGGGGGCCTCGAGCAGCAGCTTGCAGAGCGCGACGCGGCGCCTCTCACCACCGGAGAGGTTGGTGACGGCCCAGTCGCCGGGCGGGCACCCCAGGGCGTCCATGGCCTGCTCCAGCTGAGCATCGAGATCCCATGCATTCGCATGGTCGAGCTCTTCCTGCAGCTTGCCCATCTCGTCGAGCAGCGCATCGGAGTAGTCGGTGGCCATCAGCTCGGCGATCTCGTTGAACCGGTCGAGCTTGCCCTTGACCTCGGCGACGCCCTCCTGGACGTTCTCCAGGACGGTCTTGTCCTCGCTGAGCGGGGGCTCCTGGAGCAGGATGCCCACGGTGTAGCCCGGCGACAGGAACGCGTCACCGTTCGACGGCTGCTCCAGTCCCGCCATGATCTTCAGGATGGTCGACTTACCGGCACCGTTCGGGCCGACCACACCGATCTTCGCGCCGGGCAGGAAGTTCAGCGAAACGTCGTCAAGGATGACCTTGTCGCCGATTGCCTTGCGCGTCTTGCGCATGGTGTAGATGTACTCAGCCAAGAGAAACCGTCCGGCAGCTTGAAATCTGGCAGTGGGCAGATACACCCCATCTTGCCTGACCGCCACCCCTGGGGGGAAACGGGTATGGTCGGGCGGCTCTGACCTGCGACTCCTCCGTCGCCAGCCCCGGCGCATCTGTCACTGTCGGTCGCCCTTGAGTAGCCTCGGGCGCCGTCGCACGGCCCAGAGGCGGCCCAGAGAACGATCACTCGGCAGACATCCGACACTCATCCAGCCGGACCCTGACCTGGTGGTTGTGGGCGTGCCAGAAGACCTCCCCCTCGACGCAGGCTCCGATGGCAGGTAGCTCCATCCCCAGCGGCATGGCAGTGATCTCAGCCAACGCCACGGCAGGGGGCACACCGTCTATACGTATGAAGACGCCGAAGGGCTGGCGGCCGATGACCTCTCCCGTGATGCGGGTCCCGACCGGCAGAGCTGCGACGGTTGCCGCCCAGCTCCCGAGAACTACGTCTACGGCCGGCAGGTCGGGACCCGTAGGCCACGGGTACTCGTCCATCGACAGATCATGACGCAGCGATGGGCCGACGACAGCCACCCTCGACGGCGGGCGTGACGACCGACCACGCACGCGTGTGCCTCGCCGCACCACCACCGGCCTCACCCGCGCTGCTGGTGCCGTCGACCGGAGCAAGGCGCGCCGGCAGACCCGTGGGGAGAACTCCGAAGCGGCTCGACTCCCAAAAACTCTCAGCTTGGGAGGCTCGGGCGTTTGAGGGAGGGATGGCTGCTGACCTGCGGGGCAAGGGCGCTGGTGTCTGAAACCCGCAGGCCGGTTTCCCCCGCATTCCCAATGGTTCCCCGCACTGTCTGGCACGAGTTGGGCGGGTACGCGGGCAGTCGAGGCCCCCTGCCATCGTCTCCCGCGACAATGCCGCGATGCGACGCTGGTCGTGGGGTTGGGGGAAGGAACGGCGTTGATCATTCGTGGGGTGCTCGGACTGCTCCTGTTGCTCGCGGTCAGCGTCTGCACGGCGGTGGCATGTGGCTACCGCGGTATCGACGTTCGGGTCTGGGATTGGGCAGACGTGGTAGTCACGCGTCGGACCCGGTACGGAACGCCCTGGAGGAGCCTTACCACCATGCGGATCTACTTCGGCGTCATGGGGATCTTCTTTTTGACGGGATGGCTGCATACTCTGGCCCGCTGACAGGACTGGGAGTCGCTGGCGTCAGCATTTACCGAGCATGCACAGGGCTCCGGGTCCCACTGCCCTGAGTAGATGGGCGGCCCGACTCCCGCTGCAGCAACGCCTCACCTCCGCCGAACTCGTCCCAGTCGACCTCGACGACTCCCGCTCCTTCTGCGGCGGCTGTCATAGCCCGCTGGGCATCGAAGATTGCTTCGCGCTCCGAACGTGAGCCGTATTGGTCGTCACTCAGACGCAGGCGCGATGACGGGAGCTTGGCAACGTAGGGGCTGGGATCGTGCCAGTAGGTTCCCTGGCCTTGCTCTTCGACGACTGCGTAATTCACGATCTCCCCTCGGCTGACCGCTCAAGGTACTCGGGCGGCATACCGATCGCACGTAGTCGGGATGAGGTCGGTGCGGCTCGGTCGCCGGCGAACGCAGGACTTGAACCTGCGGCCTCATCTTTATCAGGTCGATCACGGGGGTCTGTCAACGTCGATCAACCGCCCCTGCGCCTCGGCCGATCGTCCACTGAGGTCCGGCATCGACCGCTACTGTTCGTGCTTGTTGGTGTCAGCCAGTGGTGTCAGCCGCCGCCCGCGGTCTTGACAAGCGCGGTTCTTCTCTCCGGCCACCAGTCTGGAAGACGGTATATGGGGACGGCGGCTGACCTGGTAACTCGGAGCAACCGTCATTATCCGTAGCTGGGCGTTGCGCCCCGTCTAATCGTGCGTGGAATGGGCATGGGCACTAATTCAGGCCTGGATGCAGTCTTGAACAACTTTGCGAGCCAGCAAGCGCTTCGGTTCGCAGAGTTCGTCCTCGATGGCATCAGCCTGGGCCGCGTCGAGCATGACCGTGGCCGGGTACGTTGTACCAATGGACAGCCGAGCAACACGCAGCTCGATGGCTGGGAGGCCGGAATCCTTGGCTTGGCGGCCCAGAGGGTCGGAATCTGTAGTTTCCCCGTTGCCTGAGCTGACACCGTTGCGCTTGTTCCGTGCGCTATCGGGCAATGATGCCGTGTGTGCGCCAACCTTCGCCCAAAAGTACTGGTCTACGCTCCGCACAGTGCCGGTCCGGCCGAATGTTCGTGCCGCAATCGCCAGTCGATGTACTTCGACGGTGACGATGTCGGCCAGTTGCCGGTCGCGCAAGGCTGAGACAGCCGCCTGCGTAGAAGCTACACGAGCAGCCACAGCGTCCGCCCGGAACTCTGTGCGCCGAGCACTTGGCAGCGTGAGCCGAACCAGCAGCCAAACGGCGCCCTTCATCAGCAATCCTGGGATCCAGAGCGCCCAATTCGTAGTTCGGCTATGAGCCTTGAACCGCACTTCTGCTAAGGCCACATCGCCCGCATACAGGGCGAGCGGGGACGCAGCGAAGGCCACCTCTGCTGTATCGGGCCGGTGCTCCATCAGATCCGCCCCGCCGGCCAGGGAAGCGAGCGCGATACCAACCAGCGCCCCGCGTCGGACATCGCGAGATGCAAAGTGCCCCAATTCATGTGCGACAGCAGCAACTCTCTGCTGCGGTGCAAAGGTCAGCCAGAGAGGGTAGCCGAGCACCAGCCGCCGTCTGCGTCGTACGCCGTAGGTGGAGACCCGTACGGCAAAGTCCGTGCTGACCTGCACGACGTCGAGGCGCCGTACGCCGACCGCGTCCGCTACGTCATCCAACAGCGCGTACAGGGCGGGCGCTTCTTCCCGCAGCAGCGTGGGTAGGTGTGGGTCGAGTCTGTCGAAACGGGGACGCAATAGGGCGGCGCACACGAGTAGCACGAGCCCGATCAGCGGTTGCAACAACCGTCCTGAGGCCCAGAACGATCAGCAGCAGACCGCCGATCAGTAAACTCACCGTCAGGATATGCAGCAGACAAGCGACGCCATAAGCAGCAGCCGTAGCCGAACTCGCCCGGTCGGGCATGTCAGCCTCGACCTCAGCGGATACCCCCTGACCCTGCATGGCTCTCTCCCCCGGCTGGTCACTGAAAGGGACATCCTCCTCGGAACACAGAGCGCTGACAAGATCCGTGTTTTCGTGCGAGGGTGCAGTTTCGCTGGGCCGCCAACCGATTCGTGTTTCTGATCTCGTGTCCGTGTGTGCCCAGTATTCGCCGTGTCTTACCGCGTCATCAGGCACGCATGGGGCACGGTTCCGAGCACAAGGCGCGCTCGACAACTACCTCTTCCACCACTCACCCCAGCTCCCATCCTGTACGCCGTCGACCCACACACCGTGGAGCGGGCGTGGTTCATGGCGTCCAGGTGGAGCGCGCCACTGTACGAACGACCTGGACGCCATGGGCCACGTCTGCTCGGCTCCGCCTGGGTCGACGGTGGACGGGATGGGAGCACCCCGCGCACGCCACCACGGACCCGCGGCCGGGAACGGCGCCTCCTCCGTCCCGGTGCCGGCCGGTCCCCCTCGCCGGAGGCGTTGTTGCGCCTTCACGCGTTGCCGTACCTCGGCTCACGCCCCATCGGGTCGTTCCAGCCGGAGCACATCCGCGACTGGAACCGCCAGTTCGAAGACTCCGTAGCGTCGGCGCAGTACCGGCGCCTGATCTTCGACGCTGTCTCCTCGGTACTCAACGCGGCCGTAGATGACCGCTTGCTGGCCTCGAACCCCTGCCGGGCTCGATCGGTCAAGGCACCTCGTCCAGCACCGACACGCGTCCATCCCTGGTCCGCTGAGCAGGTGTTCGGCGTACGGGCCGGACTCCCCGAGCGCTAGAAAACCACAGTCGACGTCGGCGCCGGATGCGGCTTGCGACAGGGTGAGATCTTCGGCTCGCCGTCGACAACATCGGTGACCTCGGCTGGCTCTACGTCCGCCAACAGGTCAAAAAGGTGCGCGGGACGCTCGTCTTCGCCCCACCCAAGCGCGGCAAGCTCCGTGACGTCCCCCTCGACCCCGAGGTGTCGGCCGCGCTCCAAGAGCACATGAAGCTGTTCCCGCCCGTCGACATGACCTTGCCGTGGCTCCGGCCGGACGGCCCGAAGGTGACACACCGCCTCGTCTTCACGAGCGGCATCGGCGCCGCCATCTGGAGTCAGGGGTTCAACGATCAGGCTTGGAAGCCCGCGTTGGCTTCCGCCGCAATTATCCCCGTCCCCGAGAAGGGCCAGCGTTACGCACCGGCCCGCGAACACGGCATGCACGCTCTACGGCACTTCTACGCCTCGGTCCTCCTGGACGCCGGAGAGAACATCAAGGTGCTGAGCCTCTACCTGGGTCACAGCGATCCGGGGTTCACGCTCCGCGTCTACACGCACCTGATGCCGTCCAGCGAGACCCGCACCCGGAAAGCCATCTCCACGATGTACCGGGCCGCCGGTCACGCTCATGACGGTCCAGGAGCGGCCCAAGCCGCCTGACCCGGCCCCTCATCGGCAGGAAAATCCGCTGGTGAGGGGCCTCTTAATGCCTTCCGTCGGCGAGTAACCAGTGCCTGGCGTCCACCCTGCGGTGGAGTGGCTGTCCTGTCCGACAGGGTGGCGCCGCGCCGCGCGAACGGGTGATTCAGGTGGTTTTCCCGTTGTCGGATGGAAGGGAAAAGGTGGCATTTGTGCGCTAATGAGGCGCATGAGCATCAGGGAGGAATCATGCCGATACAAATGGCCGCGCTCGCGCGCGGCAGTGCGGTGCTGGTCACCGCCGCGGCGACCGCCGCCATGCTGAGTGCCCCTGCCCAAAGCATCGAAGCCAACGACGGGCGGAAAGACGGCGGGCGGGCGAGCGCGACCAAGCAGATCGCATCCTCGGTGCTTGACGCGGACGAGAACGTCAAGTTCACCCTGACCGCGATTCGGTCCACCGTCGACCCGCTGAAGGCCTCCGTTCGCCTGAAAGCCTTCGTTCGGCAGCACGGCCGGTTCGTACTGTCGGACGAGGTACAGGTCGGCGCTGCGGACGGCTGGTTCTGGTTCCCGGTCACCGGGCGGGGCGCGATCTGCGAGTTCTCGACGGCGAGCACCAACCCCGCGCCCGTTACCGCGAGCTTGCTGATCACCCCGTCGGTCGGATGCTCGCTCCCCGAGCGTTTCGAGCTGCGGGACGGGAAATTCGAAGCCGACGGCCACAGCTCGCGGGCCCCGCGCGGCGGAGTTAGCGCCGGGGGTGGCGGCATGGCCGGACGGACCGCCGCTCAGGGCGCGGTTGAGCAGGGCGACGGCCCAGAGACGGCCCAAGCCGCCTGACACGGCCCCTCATCGGTGGAAAACCCGCTGGTGAGGGGCTGTTTCATGCCCTCCGGCGGCAAGTAACACCCCATCTTGCCTGAGGTCCAGCCTTGGGTGGTAACCCATATGGCCGGGAGGCTGTGACCTGGGGTTTCACTGTCGGCGGCGGTGGGTGCTCAGGCTCCGGGGTGCTGGTGGGGCTGCTGCGGCTGCCCGTGGGGCCGGCCGCCGGGGACGCCCGTGGACTGGGCCTGGAGCTGTTCGGCCTGTTCCTTGGTCAGCTTCTGTTCCGTGCCGCAAAAGGTGCACTGCGTGGCGTACCTCGTCGAGATGGGGAAAAGCGGCACGAAGAAGAGCGTGAACTTCGTGACGCGCTTCCTGAGCGTGTGCGCGGCAGGGTTGCCGCAGCCTCCGCACACCAGCGTGAGTATCGCGAGCTGGTACAGGTATCCCCTGGTGCCAAAGATGATCACGAGATCGGCCCTTCTCGGGTCGGTGTCCGCCGCCGGGTGGTAGACGCTGACCGAGATCTTCTCGCAGTTTCACCCCCTCGGCGCCATGATCACCGTCGGTGCTCGCCGTTCACCTTCGACAGCCCCTGAGCCAACAGCAGAGCAGCTGCGGCCGTCGCCCCGAGCACGCCCGCCCACCGGAAGGCGCGGGAGGAACGCCAGGACAGCACCGACCACCGGGACTGCGCGGACAGCAGTGACCCTGTGCTCAGCCATGACCCGGCCGAGATCAGCGACAGCGCCGATCCGATCGATCCGACGGAGAGTGCGCTCCCGATCGACCCGACGGACAGGGCCGACCCGACGGACCCGATGGACAGCACCGACCCCACCGAGCCGATCGACAGCACCGAGTCCTGCGACCACAGGGACAGCACCGAGCCCGAGGATGCGCACGGCGCCGACGATACGGATGACTTCGTCATGAGGCCATCCTGCCCATTGATCTCGCCGGGCTCCATGTATGTGGCCGAACGCCCCTTGGATGGACGGCTGTTGGGGAAGTGACGGACCAGTTCAGTACAGAGCCGCGGCGAACTCTGCGCGGTGCGCCGCCGTGTAGTCGTGCTCGCGCTCGGACCAGGCGATGCGGGCGGCGATCCGGTCTTCGCCCGCGCGGTGCGGTCCGGGCCGGTCGCGTTGGTCGTGCCACCAGCGGGCGTTGCGGGTCTGGCGGTCCAGCATCGCGTCGATCAGGGTCGGGCGGCTCTGCGGGACGAGGCCGTAGGAGTCGGCGAGGAGCCGTACCTGGGCCGCCTGGGCGGAGACCGGTCCTCGGTCGGAGCGGGACGAGACGCACCATGTCCAGGCCAGGTATCCCAGGTCTTCGAGCGGGTCACCTGGCGCTGCTGTGTCGAAGTCGATGAACGCGGTGGGCAGGTCGTCGTGGAAGCCGAAGACGACGTTGTTGGGGCCGGGGTCGTGGTGGCACACCACGGGGGCGGTGCCGGCGAGGTCGCTGCCGCGGGTGGCCTCGTGCAGCTTGCGCAGCAGGGTGCCGGCCGCGCTGACCTGCAGGTCCGTCCAGCGCCGGAAGCGGGACGGCACCCATCCGGAGAGGTACGAGAGCATGTCGCGTCCCTTCTCGTCGGTGCCGAGGTAGCGGGGTGCGCCGGTGAACCCGTACCGCTCGAGGTGGGTGAGAAGGGCGCCCACGAAGGCGGAGGACCCTGTTGAGGGCCGCCGTACGGTGTCGGCGACCCTCACCACCCCTGGCGTGATGCGTCCCCCCCGTCAGGGGCACTTCCTCGTCATCACGGGGCACCATCTCGCGCCCCCCTTCCTCCGACGGCTCAGTCCTGTGTCGGTGCGTCCTTCTTTCCTACGAGGACCAGGGCCGCGCCGCCGATCACCACGAGGGCGATGGCGATGCCCGCGATCAGCGGGGTCGTGCTGGAGCCGCCGGTGGCGGCGAGGTTGGTGTCGTCTGCCGTGCCGCCCACCGTCGCGGGGCTCGGTTCGCTGAGGATCTGGGTCGCGTTGCCGGTCGCGGAGGTCTGGGTCCTGCAGTCGAGGATGCCCGTGAAGCGCTCCTTGAGGCCGGCGGGTCCCGTGATCGTGAAGTCGTAGGGCTGGTCTTCCTGCAGAGGGATCGTCACCGTGCGGGACTCGCCCGCCGGGATGCTGTGCTCGATCCCCATCAGCTCGAAGGTGAATGCCTCGTCGCCCTGGTTGACGGCGGTGATGTCCACCCCCTGCTTGGCGCAGTTCCTCACGGCGGAGAGGGCCGGTATGGCGCCCTTCTTCGCCCAGGTCGCGCCGGCCGTCGCCGAGACCGTCGACTCGCTGGAGCCGGCCAGTATCTGCGTCTGGCTGTGGGTGTCGGAGGCGAAGGCGCGGCCCACGGGCACGGTGGTCGAGGCCTGCACGGTGAGCTCGGCCGAGTCGTCGGCGGCGTGCTCGGGCACGTCGAAGAAGACCTGGGTGCCGTCGGCCGCGGAGGTGAGGGGCTTGCCGTCCTTGCCGACGATCCGTACCCCGCTGGTCGCCGCGTCCATCGGCGGCGTCACGGTCACACCGGCCGCGTTGGTGTGCACGGTCACCGGGCCGAGCAGCTCGCCGGGGTGGCCGGAGACCGCGGGCGGGTCCAGCGTCATTGACGCCTCGGGCTCCGCCATGTCGACGGCGCTCTTCTGCAGGTAGTCCGCAAGCTTCTCGGCCTGCGGGTCGACGGCGTCGACGTCGGCGTGGTCCGAGTAGCGCCAGATGGCCACCTGGGTGCCGGCCGCCGCATCCTGCTCGGTCAGGCCGCCCCGGACGCCCGCCTTCGCAGCGAGCGTTGCGAGGTCGTTGACCTGCGGGTAGGAGTTCTGCAGGATCCAGCGGATCCGGCCGGCGTTCTTGTTGGCGCCCAGTGAGGTGCCGCTCCAGGCGGTCTCGTGGTACTTGGCGTCCCGCCGGGTGGGGTTGTGGATGTCGACGCAGTACGTCTGCAGGGTGCCACCGCCGTCGACGGACATCTCGAACAGGCCCGCCGAGACCTGCTGGTCCCCGGTCTTCTCGTGGATCACCGCGGTGCCGTACGTCTTGAGGCCGCCTATGGTGGCGGTCGCCCCGCCCTGGCTCTGTGTCGTCTCCTCCGCGGTGGCCGTACCGGCTCCGGAGAGCACCCCGACGGCCACAAGACCGGACACCAGCGTCGCGGCGGCGAGACGCACGGCCCCTCGCCTGCGCGCGGACGGCGCAGAGAACGAAGAAAACACCAAATTCCCCTTCGAGCAGGACCATTGACATGGGGGGTGTGGTCCCACCAGCAGAATCAGAAGCCCCGAGAGCTATGCCGGGCATCCTATGGACGCGGCGCACCACGCTTGCCGGTCATACCGTCGGACAAGCGATCCGACTCGGAATCGTTATCGCCAAGACGGCCCATGAGCAGGGCTTATCGACAAATCCACCGGACCGTTCGGAACGCATTCGCCGATAAGCCGCAGTACGGTCAGCTCCAGGCACCGCCTGACATCACGTCACCGCGGCTGGCTCCGCCTCCCGTTGGTCCGAGTCGTCCCCTGAACCGGCGGGCGGGGTCTCCCAGTTGGGCTCTGGCTGTTGGGGCGCTGCAGCGGTCGTCCCCGGTTCCGCCCTGCCCGGCCGCCGGAAGGCCGAGGTCCCCCGCGTGAGGTCATGGCCGATCGCCACCGCCTCGAGATCCGCCGAGACCCGGTTCTGCCCCTCGCGCGCATCCTCACGTACCTTGAGCCTGCCCTGCACGATGACGGGGTCGCCCACGTCGAGCGAGGCCGTCACGTTCGTGGCCAACTGCCGCCTGGCCCACACCGTGAAGAAGTTGGTGTGGCCGTCGGTCCACTCGTTCTTCTCGCGGTCCAGATAGCGCGTGGTCACCGCGAGCCGGAAGCGCGCCGACGGCCCCGACGCCAGATCCCGGAACGCCGGCTTCGTCGCCACGTTCCCCACGGCGCAGATGATCGTCTCGTTCATCACGACCCCCTCCCTCGCCCGGCCGCCGGGGCCGGGCGGACATGCCCACGGGCCCGTCCCGTACGGCTGCGTCTGCCGCGGCGACCGTGTACCTCGGTGTACCTCGCGATCGCCGCACCGCCAGACTGCCTCCGTCGGGCCGGGCCCGCTGAGCCCTGTGGACCGTCCCCCGCCTGTGGAAAACTCCATCACCCGGACGAGTGAGTCCAGGGAAACCCCGACGAGTGATCATCCAATGCCGCGAAGTTAAGGATTCGCAGTCGGTGTCAACTGGGGCCGGGCATATAGGTGGAGCCTCTGCTGTTCAGCGGATCGACCAAGATCTTT
>NZ_JBFBBE010000073.1:0-48035 GCF_040682555.1 Streptomyces sp. NPDC051172 | reverse complement strand
AGACCGCAGACTTGCGCCCGCGACCAGCCCGAGTATCCCCACCCAACCGCACGCCAGAGCCTCCGACCAGGCATGTTCGAAGATGGCGATGACTCAAGACACAGCTGTCGGTGCCGGGGCTGTCGCCGGTGCGTGGCATCAGTGCCGAGGCCGGCCGGGCGGTGGCACGGCTGGTCCGGCTCCCGCTCGACCTCGCGGCGGAAAGCGTCGAGCACCTGACCGGACGGCTAGGCTCTGCCCAGCCTTCGCGGTCGACAGCCGACGGCGAACCCTCGCACGCCGGGTCGGAACTTCCGGTGATGCTGGTGCACGGCATGGCCGACCGGGAATGGGTCGTCTCGTCATTGGAGCGCGGACTGGGCGGCTGCGGGGCGGGACCCTTCGTTTCCGTGACGTACAACGGGTTCAGCCCGGACATCCGCACGGCCGCCCGGGTACTGGGTGAACAGGTGGAGCTGACGGTCGGGCGGTGTGCCGGGCGGCCGCTGGTCCTGATCGGGTACAGCCTGGGCGGGCTGGTCGCCCGCTACTACGTGCAGCGCCTCGGCGGGGATGCGCATGTGCCGCTCGTGATCACCCTGGCGACGCCGCACGGCGGGACGGTCACCGCGCTGCTGGCCCCGCCCCATCCGCTCCTGCGCCAGCTGCGGCCCGGCAGCGAGGTGCTGACAGAACTCGCCCGACCGGCTGCGGTATGCCGGAGCCGGTTCGTGGCCTTCTACAGCGACCTGGACGAGGCCGTCGTGCCCGCCGCGAGGGGCCGCATCGATCACCCCGACCTGACGGCCCGCAACGTACTGGTGCCGGGGGTGGGTCACCTGACCCTTCCGCTGCACCAGCCGGTCATCGACGAGGTGCGGGCGCTGCTGACCGCCGCAGGGCGGACCGGGCTTCGCCACGCCCCGGCCCGGCCCGGCCGTGACAGCCGAGGCAAAACGGGGCACGCTGAACGTAGCCAGTAGGAACGTCTGTGGGGACCGACAGCATGGCTTCTCCCCCCAGCCCCGACAGCAGCGCTGCCGTACGCCCGTATCGCACGCAGGACGAGGCGGGGGTGCGTGAACTGATCGATGCCGACCGACTGCCCGGTCAGCAGCGTTGCACAGCGCAACGGCTGGCCGCGGCGGGGCGCAGCCCGCTCGCCCTGGCCGGCTGGACCATGCCGGCCGGCCACCCCCGAATCAGCATCCTGGCCGACACCGCAGACCATCCCCGCGGAGTTATCGCGTTCGTGTCGTGGAGCGATGTCCGCACAGGCGTGATCTGCTGGCTGTACGCCCGCGAGGACCCGCCTGCCCTGCGTGCCCTCCTCGGCCATGCATGCGCCGAGCTTGCCCGTTGCCGACGGATTGATGCGTTCGTCGGCGCTCCCCCGGGACCTCTGGGGCCGGGAGGCCTGCCACGCGGCCGCCGCGCCGCCACCCACGACTCCCTGCTGGAGGCCGGGTTCACCGGCCGCCGCCAGGGTTCCTACCTGCACCGGGCGCTACCGGGCGATCCGTGGCCGGCGCCGGCCAAGCTGGTAGCCGACCTCTATCCCTGTGAGTTCCCTCCGGGGCATCGCCTGATCATCCGTGACGGGGCCGAGCCGGTCGCGGAGGCTGTGGTGAGCGTCGCACCGGACCACACCGCGACGGTGTACTGGATCGAGACCCGCCCCACCCACCGGGGCAGGGGCCTGGGGCGCAAGCTGCTCGGCCAGGCACTGGCACTGCTGGCCGAGCAGCGAGCCGTCGAGGCCGCGCTGGTCATCGACGACAGTGGAGCCTGTGCCTCGGAGAGCAGGGCTGTTTCCCGGCTCTTCGACGCCTCCGGCTTCACCCTCGTCGACGAGCTGTGGACCTACCAGCGGCGACACCC
The DNA here is from genome assembly GCF_040682555.1 of Streptomyces sp. NPDC051172. Taxonomy (NCBI): domain Bacteria; kingdom Bacillati; phylum Actinomycetota; class Actinomycetes; order Kitasatosporales; family Streptomycetaceae; genus Streptomyces; species Streptomyces sp. NPDC051172. The sequence continues at coordinate 46,175 of NZ_JBFBBE010000073.1, read as the reverse complement.
CTGAGCCGGAGACCGAAGGCCGGCCGAGCGGAAACGCCGGCAGCGGCGCCGCCTTCACAGGGGCCGACAGGGGGGTGTCGCGCTGGTGGAGCCCGAACGCTCAGGCGGGGACTCGTTCGGCGGCCCTCTCCGCGGCCTTGAGGACGGTTGAGCGTGCCTGGTGGCGCCGCTCGTACTCCAGCACCCGTCGGCAGTGTCTGGGCTCGGCATCGTTGAGCCGCTTGACGGCCTCCTCCGCGGTCATGCTGTCGTAGCCGGGCCAGGGCAACGGCTCGAGCAGGGCGGCGATACGGCTCAAGACAGCCGAGCGGCCCGCGTGGCACCGTTCATAGGCGCCGACGACGGCCAGGTCCGTCTGCGTAAGGTGCGGCAGCCGGTCGATGATCATCTTGCTGCTGAGGCGGCGGTAGTCGGGGATCGGCAGCTCCTCCTCGCTGATGAGGGCTCCCCGCGGTACGCCGTACAGCCGGTCCGCGCCCGGCATCCGTTCGGCGGTCTCCCGCAACCAGCTGCTCCAGTCACGCACCGCCCGCGCCGCACCGCTGACGCTCAGGCCGTTGGTGGCCTCGGCGGATGCCACCGCTTTGTCAGCGTGCTGTTCGAGGGCTTCGGCGAACTCCTCCAGCGCCTCCTCGTCATCCTGACGGATGGACGTGAGCAGTTGCGCACTGACAGTGTCCTCGGCGTCCTGGGCGATGCGTTCGGCGGCCCGGCACAGGGCCAGGGCCAGGGCGGTGACCGCGTACTCGTCCTCGGCGTTCTTCAGCAGCCGGTACTCCGTTGCCAACCCCCGATTCCGGAACATGACGCCCGGCACGGAGACGGCCATGTCGAGGGGCAGCCGGGCGGCCTGCTCGGTGAACTGCCAGGCGCCCCCGAGGACGCTCTGAACGAGCCCACGGGGCTGCAAGGTGCCCAGACGTTCGTCGATGCGGTAGACGTGGCCTCGAGCGTCACCCAGGCGACGCTCGAGAACCTCCCGGTGATCACCGGGTGGCGTGACGGCGAGGTGGGCCCTGAAGCGGTCGGCGAGCGCCGATTTGGCCTCACGGACCTCGCGCAGCGCCGGAACGAGCACATCTGTGGCTACGGACATCACATTCCTTCGGATGCTCGGGAAGAATCGGCCGGGAATTCGGCCACCGCCCCCTACTCCCACCGTGCCCCGAAACAGCCACCCCCGCATCTTCCCGCCCGACTACTGCCCCTATCGCGAACCCGCGTTGAGCCGAATGCCCTGGCTCAGCGGCCTGAGAAAGAGCACTCGGGCGACTGCGCACGTCCGGCGCGCGAGCCTGACGGCATCGGAAGGGGAGCGCCGCCTGGGGTACCCGCCAAAACAAGCGAGTGCCGCCATCAGCACCGGTGACGGCACGCAGGCGCCGGGCAAGGCCCACAGGCGCTGCACATGGGATTGAGGGCTTCCTTCCTCTCGCGGTGGCGATTTCGGCACGGCCCGTTCTGGCGGCGCAGCGACGTCATGGACATCTGGGTCCTACTCATCGCATGGTTGATCGCCTTCGTGGGCGGAGTGATCGTGGGCGCGGTGACCGCGGACACGGTCGCGTCGGGGATCGCCCGGGAACCGAGCGGCGGAAGGCCGAGGCCGTCGTGACCAAGGTGACGGCGGTAGCCGCGCCCGACCAGGCGCTGGGGAGCCCACGGGCGCGAGCCACCGTCCGATGTTCCGCGCCGGATGGCTCCGTCCGCACCGGCCAGACCCAGGTCCCGTCCAGTGATGAAATCGGGACCCGGATCACTGCCTCCACTCCTGGCAGCAGAAGCCGCCACCGACGTGCAGCCCGGCATGGACGCCTTCACGAAGGCCGACGCCTACTTCACCGCCGACGACGAACCTGCCTCGATCTCCGACTGGCGCGACGACAACAGCACCCTCTCCGCCGACATCGCGCAGCTCGCCAACGACGGCCTCGGCGTCGGCGGCCCAGACGATGCTACGTACCGGCAGAAGGTTCAGGACGACGCCAACAGGTTCCCTCACGACTGCCAGATAGCTGAGGCCGACGTGGCCAAGGTCGCCGCAGGCAAGTAGCTACGCGTCCGAGTAGCGTTGCAGCTGTCCCGCCGTGAGGCTGCTCGGGACCGCTGTGGCCTCCGAAAGCCCCCAGCGCCCATTGGATCGGCCCGGCGGTCAGTGCACCCTGACGGTCTCGGCCGGCGTGACCAGTTGCAGGCGGAGCTTGTTCGAGCCCCAGTCCGCCTCGTAGAGCGCGCCGCGGAACTTGAGCGTGCCACGGTGCGTCGCCTTCACCCAGGTGTTGACAGTGCCGCCGTCGAAGACCGCGCCGTGGGCACATTTCACCGTCCGCCAGGATCGGCCCTGCCTCTGCTGTACACAGAACTTCTGGAAGACGTCGCTGTCTGCGCCGGCGTGCCCCTTCAGGTGAATGCGGCCCCCGGCTTTCACAGTGTGCGGGCTCGCCTTGAAGTCGTAGTCGACTTTCGCGGAAGCCGTCACCGCACTCAGCCCGAGTGCAGATATCCCGACTGCCGCGACGACGGCCGTACGCGCGGCCCGCCGGTTGAGAAAGCTCATCGTCTGACTCCCCCTGTTGGATGGTCTCCTGCTCGGCGGCAGCGAAAAACGAAGGATGCGAGCCTGGTCACCGGCCCGCAGCAGCCGTTCAGTTCGCTGATCGCAACCTGTCAGAGGGCGAACGAGGGAGCGCCGTTGCCCCGCAATCCCCTATTTTTTGGCGACCCTCGACGAGCCGGGGGAAAAGCTCCTGCCTGGATGGTCCAGCAGACCACGCAGGTCTCAGACGGGCCGAGCTCAGTCACTCTCGGCCGGGAAGGGGGGCGGAGCCGTGAACCCGAGTCAATGCACCCGAGCCCTAAGGGGCCGGGTTTGCAGCTGGAGCATGGCAAGGCTCCGCCGCATGGGGCTGATTGACGGCAGCCCAGGTGTCTTGGGCGCGGGCCGCGATGTTGCGGGCCGCGTTGTGGTCTGCGTGCGCAACGACGCCGCAGGACCGGCAGGCGAACAGCTCTTGTGTTGGCCGGTTGGCTTTCTCGCAGTGCCCGCACCACGAACACGTCTGGCTCGTGTAGGCGGGATCGACCTGGACGACCAGAACCCCGGCTCGCTCGGCCTTGTAGAGCACGAAGGCGGCGAGCTGGGCGAACGCCCAGGAGTGCAACGCGACCCGTTGGGGCTTCCTCAGCCGTACCCGGGTGCGGATACCGGTCAGGTCTTCCAGACCGATTCCGCGTCCGGTGCGTTCAGCCTCGGTCACGATGCGCTTGGAGATGATGTGGTTGACGTTGGTCGCGTGCCGCGCCTCGCGGCGGGAACGCTTGCGCAGCTTCCGCTTGGCGGACTTCGTGCCGCGGGCCTGGACTTCGGCCCGGACGCGGAGCTGACGGCGCCGGTACTTGTTCAGCTTCCCTCCGGCGAACGGCTCCCCGCCGTCGGACGTGGTGGCGATGTCGGCGGCCCCGAGATCCACTCCGAGCCAGCCGGACGGCTGCTCGTTCAGGTCGGCCGCGGGTATCTCGCACGTCGCGACCAGGAACCACGCCCCGTCACGGTGGACCAGGTCGCTTTCGCCCTGGCGATGCTCCGTGAGGAGCTTGAGCGTGCCCGGCGAGCACACGAACCGGATCCCGCGAAGACGCCCCGATGTGGTCCAGATCGACACGGTCTGCTGGTCGTACTGCCAGGACAGACACCGGTCGTCGAACGGCTGCGCCGCGTCGGGGCGGAACGTCACAGGCCGGGACGCGATCCGCTCAGCACGCTCACCATCGGGCGGACCGAAGTTCCCGGCCTTCAGGTTCGCCCGGCGCGTCTTATAGGCGTCGGCGACCTTCCGGATCACATGCAGTGCCGGCTGAGCAGACAGACCGCGTTCCTTCAGTGCCGCGTAGGCGAAGCCTGCACCGCCTTGCGGGTGCGGTCCTTGTCGGACTCCTTCGCCTGGACCTGCTTCGACAGCCAGCACGCCGCCCGGTTGACCTCGCGCAGGGTCGCCCCAAGCGCCGCCTCCACTTCGACAGACGGCAGGAGCTTGACCTGCGCGACGATCTTCATATATCGGGCATCGTAGCATCGCGTCTATGTCACCGAGATGGGAACCAAACTCCGACCTCCGCAGGGGACGCAGCGTCGAATACGCCCTCCATGCACATCTGGTCTTTGTCCCGAAGTATCGGCGCGGTGTGTTCACCGACGAGATCCTGACGCGCTGCGAAGAGATCATGCGGGAGGTGTGCGCCAAGGCGAACGCGGAGCTGAAGGAGTTCAACGGCGACAAGGACCACGTCCACCTCCTCATCCACTACCCCCCGCAGGTCAAACTCTCCGCCCTGGTCGGAAGCCTCAAAGGCGTCTCCGCTCACTACCTGCGCAAGGAGTACGCCGACCACATCCACCGATACCTGTGGGACGACCACTTCTGGTCCCCCTCCTACTTCGCAGCCTCCGCCGGCGGCGCCCCACTGTCCGTGGTGAAGGAGTACATCGAGAACCAGAAGCGCCCCGACTGAGGCCCCCACCACAGACCCGTACACACGCGAGGGTCACCCCTATCCAGCGAAGCAATTCCTCCCGAGCCCTACAGGGCCGGGATTACCTTGCTAGATCACGTTGAACGTACTGCTGTCGAGCGCGACGTCGGCCCGAGTGCCGCCTTTCATGACGACCGGGAAGAGCGGCCATGCTCGCCGGCGCCTACCTCATGACGCACTGCGGCTGCTCCGCAGTCGAAGCTGACCAGGTCGCCGTCGCGCAGGCGGTGGTCGTCGGGGATGCCGTGCGCGACGGCGTCGTGCACGGAGGCGCCGAAGGCGGCGAGCAGGACATGTCGGCGTGCCCGTGAGGCGCGCGCCGTAGGGCCGGGAACGGGACGTTCCTGACGCGGCACCGCACGAACGTGTGCCGGTCCGTGCCGGGCGCTGAAAGCGTCCGGTAAGGAAGCTCTCCCTACCGTCCGTCAGTGAGGTGAGCAGCGGCTGCCGCCGCTGCCGGTCACTGGGAGGAATTCGTGGAGAAGCTGAGCGGATGGGTGATCCGCCATCGGCTGGTGGTGGGTCTCAGCTGGCTGGTGATCACGGTGGTGGGCATGCTGGTGGCGCCGTCGCTCTCGGGCCGGCTGCAACCAGGCACCCATGTCACCGGCCCCGGCTACACCGCCAACGTGCAGATCGCCCGGAGCTACGGAGGCGCGACCCAGGACCCCGCTGTCGTGGTCCTGGACCTCCCGACCGGACAGACCGTCAATTCGCCGCAGGCTCAGGCGAAACTGCGGGCGGTGGACAGGGGCATCGCCACGGCGGCGCCGAGCCTGCGCCTGGTCTCCTATGCCTCGACCGGCAGTCGGACGCTGGTCGGGAACGGTGGGACGAGCACGATCGTCCTGGCCTATCCGCCGAAGCCGGGTGACGACATGGCCACCGATCAGATCGACGCCCTCACCAGGGCTGTCACAGCCGCGGCGCCAGGTCTGACCGTGCACGGCACCAGTCTGCGGGCCCTGGAGGCCGGCAACACCACCGGCGGCGGCAACTCCAGCGTCACCGGTGAGCTGATCATCGGAGCGATCGGCGCGCTGGTGATCCTGGCCTGGGTGTTCGGGTCGCTGCTGGCGCTGTTGCCGCTGGTCATGGCCCTGATCTCGGTGCTGACGATGCAACTGCTCGTCTACGGGCTGACGTTCGTGATGCCGTCGTCCTCGCCGATCCACCCGGCCGTGCAGTACATCGTGGCGCTGCTGGGCCTGGGCCTGTCGATCGACTACTCGCTGCTGGTGGTCACCCGCTGGCGCGAGGAGCGCGCGGCCGGCAGGAGCAACGACGAAGCGGTGCGCGCGGCCGTGCAGCGGGCCGGGCACAGCGTCTGGTTCAGCGGCATGGTGGCCTCGCTCGGCCTGTTCGCGCTGACCGTCATCCCCAACTCGATGGTCCGCGGCATCGGTGTGTCCGGGCTGTTCATCCCCTCCACCGCGACCCTGGTCGCGCTGACGCTGCTCCCCGCGGCGCTGTCCAAGATCGGGCCGCGGGTGGACTGGCCGCGGCGGGCGTCGCGACGGCAGGCGGACAGCCGGTTCTGGACCGGCTGGTCGAAGTTCGTGATCAAGCACCGCGTGGCTTCGGCGGTCGCGGGCCTGGGCATCCTGGCCGCGCTGACCGCCACCGCCGCGACCATCGACATCAGCACGCCGAGCAGCCACGCACTGGCCACCGCCGGCGCCTACACCGACGGGCTGCACACCCTGGAGACCGACGGATTCCCGTCCGGGACGTTGACCGCGGTGCCGGTGTACGTCCCGAACGCCGTCGACGCGGGGAACACCGTGAACGCCCTGGACACCGTTTCCAGCCTGCACGGTGCCGCAGCCCCGGCAGGACCGGCCTGGCACACCGGGGGCAGCGCGATGGTCATCGCGATCCCGTACCACGAGGTCGGCAGCGCCGACGGCGGCACCTCGCTGGCCGACATCCGCCGCAGCGTCCCACCCGGTGTACTGGCCGGTGGCGAGGGCGCACAGAAGATCGACGAGACCAGCGCCACCTACGGCTCGTTCCCGCTGCTGTTCGCTGTGGTCGCGGTGGTCACCTTCGTGCTGCTGACCCGCGGGATGCGGTCGGTCCTGCTGCCTGCCAAGGCCGTGCTGCTCAACATGCTGTCCGTGGCGGCCTCCTACGGCCTGCTGGTGATCGTCTTCCAGCACGGCATCGGCATGAAGGCGCTGTGGGGCGCGTCCACCTACGGCGCGATCGACACCCTTGCCCCGGTGCTGATCTTCGGGTTCCTGTTCGGCGTGTCCATGGACTACGAGGTGTTCATCCTGGCCAGGGTCCGCGAGGGATACGACCGCACCGGATCCACGCGGGAGGGCATCATCGAGGGTGTGTCGCGCACCGGCCGCCTGGTGACCTCCGCCGCGTTGATCCTGTTCTTCGCGCTCGCCTCGCTGGCCACGGCGAACGACGTCACCGTGCGCGAGATCGCCATGGGCCTGGCGTTCGGGGTGGTGCTGGACGCTATGGTGGTCCGGATGCTGCTGCTGCCCGCACTGGTCTCGCTGTTCGGCGACTGGAACTGGTGGCTGCCGGACCGGGCCGCGCGACTGCTCCGGCTCCCGGTGACGCGGTCAGCCGACGAGGCCCGTCCGGAGCCGGTTCCGCAGCGGATCGGGGAGGCATAGGCCGTGCGGGTGCTGGTGGTCGAGGACGAGCCGGACGTCGCCGAAGCCCTGGTCTGGGGTCTGCGGGCCGAGGGATACGTAGTCGACGCGACGGACGACGGCACGGATGGGCTGTGGATGGCGACGGAGAACGCCTACGACGTCATCGTGCTGGACGTCATGCTGCCCGGCCTGGACGGGTACCAGGTGGCCAAGCGCCTGCGCGAGCGCGAGTGCTGGACGCCGATCCTGATGCTCACCGCCATGGACGACGACCTCGACCACGCCGAGGGGCTGGACTCCGGTGCGGACGACTACCTCTCCAAGCCGTTCTCCTACCCGGTCCTCCTCGCCCACCTGCGCTCCCTGACCCGACGCACCCTCGGTGCCAGGCCGGCGGTGCTCATCGCCGCCGGCCTGGCGCTGGACCCCGCCGGGCGCACCGTCACCCGCGACGGTGCGCCCCTGGAGGTGACCGGCCGGGAGGCCGCCGTGCTGGAGTACCTGCTGCGGCGCAAGGGCTCCGTCATCTCCAAGGCCGAACTGCTCGAACACTGCTGGGACGCCCACTCCACCGGCGACCCGGCGATCGTCGAGGTCCTCGTGCACCGGCTGCGGCGCAAGATCGAGAGGCCGAGCGGGCCGACCGTCATCGAGACCGTGCGCGGCAAGGGATACGTCATCAGAAGCGAGGAACCATGACCGGGCCTGCGCGCGCCTGGCGCCGTCTGGCACACGGCGCGCGCCCTCGCACCGTGCGGACCCGCGTCACGGTCATCGCGGGTCTCGCGCTCACCGCGGCCGTCATCATCGGGCTCCTCGTGATGTACCTGCTGCAGGTCGGCCAGGCCAAGCGCACCATCGCCGGGCAATTGCGCACCTACGCGGTCCAGATCGAGCAGTCGGCCACCGGCGGGGCGTTCCCGCAGCCACTGCCGCCGTCGGTGCTCGACGCGCAGGCCCAGTCCCAGGTCCTTGCGCCGGACGGGACCGTCATCGCCTCGACACGCAATCTGGCCGGGAGACCGGCTGTGTTCACGCTTGCGGCGGATGCCACGACCCCGGTTCGGCAGAAAGCCGCCGACGGCGTCCTTCCCGGCGAGCTCTCCGTCCTCGGCGAGCACACCAAGGCCGGCGGCCGACCGGTCACTGTCATCGCCCTGACTGCCAGCAACCAACGCGACCAGGTCGACGAGACCTTCGCCCGGCTGCTCGTCATCGGCGTGCCGGGCACGCTCCTGGTGGCGTGTGGCACCGTGTGGTGGGTGGTCGGCCGCGCGCTGCGGCCGGTGGAGCAGATCCGGCGCACCGCCACCGCCATCACCGCCGCCGAGTTGTCCCAGCGCGTCCCCGAGCCCGGCACCGACGACGAGATCGGCCACCTGGCCCGCACCATGAACGACATGCTCGCCCGGCTGGACGACTCCGCCGCACGGCAACGCCGCTTCGTCGCCGACGCCAGCCACGAACTCCGTAGCCCCCTGACGGCCATCCGCACCGGCCTCGAGGTCGGACTCGCACACCCCGACCGCGCGCCCTGGCCCGACATCGCCTCACGGGCCGCCCGGCAGACCGAACGCCTCGAAGCGCTGATCTCCCAACTCCTCGCACTGGCCAGGGCCGACGCCGGAAAGCTGGCCGCGCGCCGGCAAACCGCCGACCTGTCCGCGTTGCTCGCCGAGATCCGGGCGACAACCACGGCGCCGCACCTGAAGATCGAGCTCACGGTCCCGGCGCACACCACGGTGACCGGCAACCCGGAGGACCTGTCCCGGCTGTTCCGCAACCTCATCGACAACGCCGCCCGATACGCGCGGACGAAGGTGTCCGTCACGGCGGAGGTCGAACCCGACGGCATCCGGGTCGAGATAGGCGATGACGGACCGGGAATCCCGGTCGAGGAACGCGAACGGGTCTTCGACCGCTTCGTCCGCCTCGACGCCGACCGGGGACACAGCACCCGCTCCACCGGGCTCGGGCTGCCCATCGCCCGGGAGATCGCCACGGCGCACGGCGGCACGATCACACTCACCGAGACCGACGACGGCGGAACGCGCGCCGTGGTGGCCCTGCCGCGCTGACCTGAAGCGTGGCGTTTGGTCCTCCTCACCGGCTCGGGGTATCGGTGGGCGAAGTCGCCGGTCAGGAAGAAGGTGGCAGGTGCGTGCCGGCGGGCGAGCTCGCCGAGGACGCGGTTCAGGCCGGCGTCGTTCCAGGCGGCGTTGAACGTCACCGCGACCACGGGCTCGCGCGTGCGGATCACGCGGTTCTCCGATCCGAACAGCGCCCGCAGGCCCTCTTGGTCCGCGGCAGCTGCCGGGCGAGGCGCGGCCGTCCCGGCGATCGCGGCCGGAGGCCCGGGTACCACCATGCACAGGGCGGCGGACAGCCCGATGGCCACCCGGAGCAGGCGGTGAGCCACAAGGCGGTGTGCGGCGAATACGGAATTGCGTTTCCATGCCACCGCCATCGGCCAACGGGAGCCTGCCCTTGAGAGGGAGTGGTCGGCGGCTGTTCCGGGGAGGACGAGAGGCGTGCGGGGGCCGTCCAACCGATGAGGGACGCGTTGGGCGAGAGTGCGCCTGGCATGCACTCCCACCATCTCGAATATCGAGTACAGGGCGCTCGCCCTGAGGGCGAATGCTGCAACTCTCGAATACCGAGACTTCACCAGTGAAACCATCCATGCCACGCGTCGTCTCCGACTACCTCCAGCCGGCGCAGCTCGACAGTCAGCGGGCGATTGAGATCGCGAAGGGTGTGAATCCGGCGGACCGGATGACGTGCGGTACGAACAGGATCGCGGCCTCTGTGGCGCGGGCGGTCGAGATCCCGCCGAGGTCGGTGATCCATTCCTTCTGCCAGCCGAGGTCGACGAGCAGTTCGCCCACGGTCTGCTTGGCCTGCAGGTCCTCGCCGGAGAGGAACGCGGTCGGAGTCTGGGCGAGCCTGGCAGGCGAGGTCATCACCGGGAAGAGCATGGTGTTGAGTGTCTTGACAACGCGCGTTTCGGGGAGCGCTTCCTGGAGTTGTTCGGCGAGGCTCGAGCCCGGGTAGATCAGATCGGCGGGCAGTCCGTCCGGTCCGTCGGTGGTGGCGTTGGAGACGTCGACGAGGATCTTGTCCCGGAGTTCTTCGCGCAGAGCGGCGAGCCGATCCAACGAGCCGGCACCCGGGGTGGCGTTGATGACGACCCGAGCAGTCCGGGCGGCGTCGGCGGCGACGCCCGGCATGCGGTCCGCCACGGTCACTTCGTGTCCTGCCCGGGCGAGGGCTGCGGCCAGGTTGCCGCCGACGCGGCCGTTTCCGAGAACTGCGATCGTGGTCATGATGATCTGGTCCTTCCGTACGTGAGGGTTGTGGTGCGCGGTCACCGCGAGAGCGTGGATACGGCCTCGGCGTGGACGCCGGGCGCGGCAGCCAGGAAGCTCTGGCTCTGCGGGGTCCACGGTCGGCCCTCGGCGTCGGAGATCCGTCCGCCGGCCTCGGTGACGAGCAGCGCCCCGGGAAGCAGGTCCGCGCGGGCACCGGCGAACTGCCAGAAGGCGTCGATCCGGCCGGCGGCCACGTTCAGCAGGTGCATGGTTGCGGGCACGGCGGCGCGCACGACGAGCGCGTCGAAGAGCATCGCGGTGATCGAGGAGCCGACGCGCCGCACGACCCCTTCGTCCTCGTCCGGCCGGGCCTGGCTGGTGGCCACGACGCTCAGGCCGAGGTCCGCGGTCTGAGATACGTGCAGCGGCCGGCCGTCGAGCTGGGCACCCGCGCCGGTGAGCGCGGTGCAGGTCTCGCCGGTCAACGGCAGGTGGACTGCGGTGAGCACCGGCTGGTTCTCACGCACGAGGGTGGCGGTCACCGCCCACTCCGGCAGGGCGTGCAGGTGGTTGACGTTGCCTTCGGCCGGATCCACGACCCACCATTCGCCGGGCGGCAGCGCCCCGCCGTCCAGTTCGTCCTCCACCCAGCCGGCGTTCGGGCGCAGGCGCGTGAGGCGGGGGCGCAGGATATCGAGGGCCGCGTCGTCGTTGACGGCGAGCGCGCGCATCAGCTCTTCGCGGGTCTGGTGGCGGACCACCTCGCCGAAGCGCTCGCGCAACGCCGAACCCGCCTCACGCACGGCGATCGCGGTCTGGGCGAGCAGGTCTGCGTCGGAGACGGCGACGTCAGTGGTCTGGAGCGTTTCGGACATGGTGCTATTCCCGTCTGACGAGGGGTGCTGAGGCCGGTCGAGGACCCAACTGCGCGTTGTTTCCTGCGCTTTCGCCTCAACGGTAGGCAGCCCCACGATTAACTTCAAATGCATGTAAGGCATGGTTAGGATTACTCTCATGCAATTGGATTTGAACCTGCTCGCCGCCCTCGACGCGCTGTTGGAGGAGGGCAGTGTGGCCGGGGCGGCGGCGCGCCTGCATGTCACCGCCCCCGCGATGAGCCGGAGTCTGGGCCGGATTCGACGCACGACCGGGGATCAGATCCTGGTGCGCACCGGCCGCACGATGACCCCGACGCCGTATGCGATCGCCGTCCGAGAACAGGTGCATGAGCTGCTGCACCAGGTCCAGGGGGTGCTGGCACCGAGCCGTGAACTGGATCTGGCAACGTTGGAGCGCACGTTCACACTCCGTTGGCACGATTCCCTGGTCGCCTTGAGCGGCCCCACGCTGCTCGAGGCCGTGCGCGGACAAGCGCCGGGCGTGCGACTGCGCTTCGTCGCGGAATCGAGCATCGACACCCCCGAGTTGCGACGCGGCGAGGTCGACCTGGAGGCGAACGCCAACCGCCCGAGCGCACCGGACATCCGTGCCGAGCACGTGGGCGAGACCCGCCTCGTCATCGTCGTGAGGCAGGGGCACCCCCTCACCCGCGTCCGGACCGTCACCGCGAAGCGTTACGCCGCCGCTGAGCATGTCACCGTCTCGCGACGTGGAAACCTCAGCAATGCCATCGACGACGCCCTCGCGCGGCTCGACCTCTCCCGCCGCGTCGTGGCGACAGCGCCCACGGAAGCGGCTGCGCTGCAGTTCGCGCGCGGCTCCGACATCCTGATCAGCGTCCCCGAGGCCACCACGCGGTCAGCGGTCGCTGACCTGGGCCTGGTGGTGCTCCCCCTGCCGCTCGAACTGCCGTCGGCACCGATATACCTGTCGTGGCATCAGCGCTACGACACCGACCACGCCCACGCCTGGCTGCGCGGGCTGGCGCGAACCGCGCTGGCCAGGTGCGGAGCGTCGTAGTCGGCGACGTCCGGCCGCTTCACCCGTACGTCCACGGTCCACGCGACCACCACGGCGATCTTGGCGAGTGGCCGGTCGATCTGACACTGCTCTTGCTCAGACGGCTCGCACAGAGATGGGGAGCCCGCCCAGATCCGGACCGCCCGCAGTGCCTCGACGAGTTGGTCGGGCGTTGCCACCGTCAGCGATTCCGCCTGTCCGAACTGCGGCACGGGGATGTCACTGCGGAACTCGATCTCGGGGCGTCGTTCCCGGCGTGCTTCGTACTCCGCCGGTCGCCTGCGCGGCGGTGTCCTCGCCGCCGGAGTCCAGGAGCGCGGTGATGTACCGGTCGAGCTCGGAGGGACCTGCGCGTGGTTCGGGTGACGGATGGACACCGCTCACCCCCGGGACGCTCCGCAGAAGGTGGTCATCAGGCACCGGTCGGGCCGCGCCGTCCCCATCGCTGTTCGGTGACGTTCCGTAAGGGACGGGGCGAGTGCAGTGCTGACACGTACTCAAGAGTCCCGCTGTCGCGCGTCCTGGAGGAGGTCCTCCGAGGGGGGTGCTCGGTGATGTCCGTGACCCACAGCTGGTCCGGGGCGCGTCGGGTGAAGTCTCAGTTGACCAGGTCGGCGACCGGCGGTTTGCGGGCATGCCGTGCAGTCCGGCCCTCTGCACCGCTCGAGAGCGGCACGGCAAGAAGGGGGCAGCGACGTTCCGTCGCTCAAGTGGTCCGGACACCTATGCCCACCAACGTCGACTTCGAGCGCCTGCCGAACCTGCCGCACCTGGCACAGGACGAGCACTCCCAACGCGCACCTCCGGGCCGCCACCGCAGCCGATCGTGCAGCCTGACTGCAACCGGCTGAGGCGGCTCCTATCGGACCGCACGTCCGCAACCAGTGCTCCGACCATCGTCGGAGCACCTCTTTGTGACCAGACCTGTTCCTCACTCCGTCTGTGAGGACCAGCGGTCTCCTATCTCGACTCCGTGCTCTGCCGCCAGCCGCCGCAGGTCGGCGAGTTCGGCCTCCTCCACCTCGATCAGGAAGTCGTCTCCCTCCTGGCGGGCGCGCAACAGGTCAGCCTCTGTTGCCCGGCTGCGTTGGAGCAGTCCAGCTGTGAACGTGTCCATTCCCCGGGGGCCGTCGACGGTCGGCACCCCGTACATGGACGGGCGCTTCCACACGAACCCGAACGCCAAGGAAATCGCCACCGCCAACGCCGACGCACACTGCCGCACCACTACAGAGCTCTACGAAAAGTGGAGCGCTGCCGTCACCTACTTCGAGGAGACAGCCATCGCCCACAACCGCACCGAACTCCGCCGCTCGCAGGCCATCACCAAGATCTGGGTCACCAACGCCCGAGCCGCGGTTCAGGCCCACGACCGGCACTGAGTGCCGGGGCCGATCCCGATACTCCCGCCACCGGACTCGGGCTTTCGGACGACGTCGACGTGCCGAGTTAGCCGGACTTACAGCTCACCGCAGCAAGCAGGCAAGCAGGCAAGCCACAGTGGACGCGGCACGGCGGGGCGGAACGTATGTTGACCCCTCTGATCAGGCGATGGCTGAGCAGACGCTGCACCACCGGCCCGGTACGACATCGCGCGGGGTATCGCGCGAACAAGCACACCGATGCCCCTCACTCCGTCTGCGTCGGGTAGGCGACGGTGTAGTCGTCCACGTCCAAGGCCTGGTCCGCGGCGTAGTCGGCGCGTGCCTGCCGGTCCTCCTCGGTGATATCCGGGTGCACCGGGGGTGTCTCGGGTGCGGGCCAGAGCTGGACCAGGTGGCGTTCCCCGTGGTCGCCGATGCCGGGTTCGGGGTCGTCGGCATGGCAGTACAGGCGCATGCGCACCCAGTCGCCGCCGTCCGGGGCGGGCCGGAGACGAAGGGGCGCTTCCTCGTCAGGCCAGGCGTCCATGATGTCGCCCGACTCCAGTGTCGCGAGATGGAGGGTGGGCAGGTCGGCGCGCAGGCTCATTTCTTCGGCCGGCTCCCACCCGCCGTCTGTCTCCGGGACCGGTGGGGCATCGTGGACCTGGATGGTCATCTGGAGGGGGCCGGTGTCGGTGGTGGCCAAAACGACAGCGTTGGCGTCGGTGGCCGGGCCGCAGCGCCAGCCGAAGGGCATCTCGGCGGGGTACTCGTAGTCGTCGGTGAAGCCGATGAGGTAGCCGTTTTCACCGAGCTCGACGGTGAACGAGGACGCACGAACCAGCATGAGGGGTCTCCTGGAACGGGCAGGGTGCCCCTTCCCCTGGCGATGCGGGAAAAGGAGCACCCTGTCTGGCTTGGCGGAAGTGTAGGGAGGCTCAGGCGATCACGTAGAACGGGTCGCCGTCCATGACGTGCATCTGGCCGCGCCACGCGGTGATCCGTCCGCCCTGGGACTTGTTCTCCTGGACCTTGACCCAGGTGATCTCCCACTGGCCGGCAGGAAGATGGGTGCCGCCTTCTTTGGTGGGGGCGCGCGTCACACGAAGTGCGGCCGGCGCGCCGCATGTCCGCCGGGGCAGTGCGCGGGCACACCGCGGTCCTGTTCTTGTTCATGACGACGGTCGGGCTCGTGCCGTGTTCACTCATCGCTGCTGCCGCCCGCAATGAATACGCCCACACGCCAGGCGTTGTCAGGAGCGGGGACTGCCGTTCAGATAGGCCAGTACGGCCAGCACCCGGCGATTGGTCTCGTCCGAGGCGGTGATGCCCAGCTTGGCGAAGATGCTCGCCGAGTGCTTGCCGACGGCGCTCTCGCTGACGAACAGCCGGGCGGCGACGGCCGCGTTGGAGTACCCCTCGGCCATCAGCGCCAGCACCTCCCGCTCGCGCGGCGTGAGCGTGGCCAGCGGATCGTCCCGGCGCCGGCCGCCCAACAGCTTTGCCACGACCTCCGGGTCCATCGCGGTGCCGCCGTCCGCGACCCGCCGTACCGCCTCCACGAACTCGTCGGCGCCGAGCACCCGGTCCTTCAGCAGATAGCCGACGCCGCCGGTGCCGTCCGCCAGCAACTCGCGTGCGTACAACTGCTCCACGTGCTGCGACAGCACGAGGACAGGCAGTCCGGGCCGCCGCCGGCGGGCCTCCAGCGCGGCCTGCAGTCCCTCGTCGGTGAAGGTCGGCGGCAGCCGTACGTCCACCACCGCGACGTCCGGTTCCTGCTCGGCCAGTGCCCTGCGCAGCTCCGGCCCGCTGGCCACGGCTTCGGCGATGGTGAACCCATGGGCCGTCAGAAGGGTGCAGAGTCCTTCTCGGAGGAGGAAGAGATCTTCCGCGAGGACAACACGCACGGCAGCTCCATCGTCACCAAGGTGGGCCCCCCGTCCGGGCTGGCGATGCCGAGCGTACCGTCGAAGGCCGACAGCCGGCGCCGGATGCCGCGCAGCCCGCTGCCGCCCGCGCCGAGCGCGGGTCCGTCCTCCTCGTGCGCGCCCCCGTGCCCGTCGTCCCACACGGTGCACCACAGTGCCGTGCCGTCGTGGGCGAGAACGATCCTGGCGTGGGTCGCCTCCCCGTGCCGGGCTGCGTTGGTGAGCAGTTCGGCGACGGCGAAGTACAGCGCCGCCTCGATAGGGCCCTCCGGGCGGCCCGGCAGCCCGTCGGCGTCCACCTCGGCCTCGAGCGGCGCGTCCAGGGCCAGCGCCCGCAGCGCGTCGACCAGCCCGCGCTCGGCCAACACGGGCGGGTGGATGCCCCGTACCAGCGCGCGGAGTTCCGCCAGGGCGCGCGCCGAGCTCTCGCGGGCCTGCCGCGCCAGCTCCCGCGCCCGCTCCGGGTCGCTCTCCACCAGCGTCTCCAGGGCGCCGAGGGTGAGGCCCATGGCGACCAGCCGGGCCTGCGCGCCGTCGTGCAAGTCCCTTTCGATACGGCGCAGTTCGGCCTCGCGGCTGTCGACGGCCGCGAGCCGGGTCTCGGTCAGCTCGGCGACACGCTCGGCCAGCCGGCGCCGTTCCACCTCGGCGGCGACGGACGGCGCGGGACCGAGCAGCAACGGCAGCCAGCGGCCGGCGTGCAGCCGGGCGGCCGGACCGGACAGCCGTAGCGCGGCGTAGTAGAGCAGCAGGCCCCCTGGCACCCCCACGGCCGGCCGGCTGAGCACGGGCCCGTCGAAGAGACCACGATGGCTGTCGAAGAGAGCGGCGATGCCGGGGGCGAGCAGCCCGAACAGGCCGTACCAGGCCAGTGCGGAGGGCACCAGCAGCAGCACCAGCGCGACCCACGGTTCCAACGCGAGGAAGAGCAGGTCGCGACGGTTCGCGGGGTCCTCGCGCGACGGCCGGTCGGGCAGATACGGGTCGGGAACCGCCGTGCCGCCCCAACGCCCGGAAATCCCGCGATAGTTGGAGGCCAGCTTGCGCGCCGCACGCAGCGGGCCGTGCTGCGGATCGCCGTCCCCGAACAGCCGGGCCGGCAGGGCGACACAGACCACCGGCAGCGGGGCCAGACCGCACCAGCCGATCGACCAGCAGTAACCGAGCTCCCGGTGTCGTCTGCCGAAGCGGCGCAGAGCGGTGGTGGTCATGAGCCCCAGCCTTCCCTTCGGGTTCGCGGGTCCACGGCTGTCCAGTGTGGCGTGCCCGGCGACCGGACGACGTGTGTCCAGGCTCAACGAGGGGTGGGTCTGGACCCACCCCCGTTCGGCAGATGGACGCAATGTCCGCCCGCCCCCGGCTCCGTAGCGTCAAAGGCGTCGAAACAGACACGGAGACAGACACGGACTGAAGCCGGAGACAGCGGACATGAGCGAGATGATCACGGCAGGGAACGACGGGAACAATCTGAACGTCGCGGACGCACAGGACGCCGGGAACAAGCGGGACAAGGCGCCGAACAGGCTGCTGGTGCAGAGCCTGCTGCTGAACGTCGCCGCCCCGCTGGCCGTGTTCTACGGTCTGCGGGCGACCGGGACCGGCCTGTGGTGGGCGGTGCTGGCGAGCGCCGTACCGCCGACCGTCGAGGCACTGCTGACAGTCGTGCGCGAGCGGCGGGTGGGGATGCTGGGCATCCTGGTGCTCAGCATGGTGGCCCTGGGTGCGGCACTGACGGCGGTGACGGGAAGCCCCCGGTTCATGTTCGCGAAGGAGGGCTGGATGACGGGCATCGTCGGGCTGGTCTTCCTGTGCACGCTGCGCGGCCAGCCGGCGATCCACCAAATGCTGTCGTCGGTGACGAAGGACGAACGGCGCGCTCAGATCGAGCGCAACTGGCAGCTGTCACCGACCTTCCGCCACGTGATGCGGCTGCTGACGGCGGTCTGGGGCGTCGGCCTGCTGCTGGACTCCGTCCTCCGGGTGGTGCTCGCCTACACACTGCCCGTCGACTCGGTGATGCTGGTGACCACGCTCCAGTACGTGGCGCTGTTCGTCGCCCTGGAGATCTTCAGCCGGCGCTATGGTCGGGCGCCCTCCCGCATCGCCGCCATCCGCAGCGAGACCGCGGCAGCGGACGCGTGAGCAGCACGGGCGACGTGAGCGACGTGAGCGACGTGAGCGACAACCGACGAGGAAGGTCCACGGAGATGGCGCAGGTAGTGGTGGTCACCGGAGGAGCGAGCGGGATCGGCGCGGCGATGGCGCGGCACTTCGGGTCCCTCGGCGCGCACGTGGTCGTCGCAGACGTGGACGAGGCGGGCGGCAGGGCCGTGGCGCGTGAGGTGGACGGCCTGTTCGTCCGCACCGACACCACGCGGGAGGCGGACAACCTCGCGATGATCGCGGCCGCCGTGGAGGCCTACGGCGGGCTGGACCTGGTGCACCTCAACGCCGGCATCGGCGACGGCGGCGGGTTCGGTGCGGACGACTACGACGCGGCCCGTCAGCACCGGGTGCTCGCAGTGAACCTGCACGGCGTGATGTACGGCCTGCACGCGGCGCTGCCCGCACTCGCGGCACACGGCGGCGGCTCCTTGCTGGTCACCTCCAGCATGGCCGGGGTCGGGCTGGCGCCCTTCGACCCGGTGTACGCGGCGAGCAAGTACGGCGTGATCGGGCTGGTGCGCTCGCTGGCCCCGGTCTGGCAGGACAAGGGCGTACGGATCAACGCGATCTGCCCCGGCTTCGTCCGCACGCCGATCCTGCCACCGGAGACCGTCGAGTACATCACCGGCCAGGGCTACACCCTGGCCGAGACCGCCGAGATCGCGGCGGGGGCCGCCGAGATCACCGCGGGTCAGGAGACGGGCCGGGCGTACGTCCTGCAAGCGGGACGCGCCCCCGAGCCGGTGAGCTTCCCGAAGCTGGACCTGGTACGCGCGGACACGTAGTGCCCGGGGTTTCCGGCGGTGGCAGAAATTCGCCGTTCTCTCGCGACGGCGGTCCCCTTACCCTCCCCTTTGGCTGCCGGAGATCATCGGCATCATCGTCAAGCTGGACAAATCCCACTTCGAGCACGACATGAGCTGCAGTAGATTTCGTCCCGACCAGTCGGGTCAGAACAACAACTCGAGATGCCGCTCGGTCGAGATCTGCGCAAGCATCTCCGCGCTCGTGATGTAAAGAGAGCAGTCTCGGCAAACCGACCCACGGAGCAGGGTCTTTGCGTGTAAGCGATCTGTCCGGTTGATCACGTGATTCTGAGGGCTGCGGGGGCCGCCCGGTCGCGGGTGGTATGGCGGCGACCATGGAGTTCACTGTCACCAAGTGCGAGGACGCGGGCGGACTGGCGAGCGGGACGACGACGTCGCCGGTCCAGAAGATCCCGATCGGGATGACCCGGGGCCGCCCGTCGAGTCCGTTGTAGGCCAGACGCGCCATCGATGCCTGGCTCAGCAGCTCGTGGGCGTCGGCCAGCTACTTGTGCAATCTGCCGGGGATCCATAATCATCGTCCTCTCCTGTCGCGCGGCATTTCAAGGCCGCTATGACCCTGGGACGGAGCCGCCGCCAGGTTCTCGACATGAGCGGCGCCGGCACCGTTATCAGCAGAGCACCCAGACGTTGGTGGCGAGGTTGGTGGGGTCCAGCAACCGGCCACTCCAGGCCTCGACGCGATCCCATCTGTCGTCCATGTAGTTCACAATGGCGGGGTTGCCACGTGTGTCCACTTCGTCGCAGTAGTAACCGATCCGGTGGCCACCGCAGCCGATCACCCTGGGTCGTACCCTCCGTCGGCGGCGGCGATGGCCGGGCTTCCCACGAGTACGATCGCGACTGCCGCGGTGGTGACCAGGGTGGTCCGTACAACTTTGCGGAGCTGACGCCAGCCGTCGCCGCGAGGAGTGCGTGTGCAGCCTGTGACAGACTTCGCGATGATCGACCTCATGGCCCGCAGACTCACCGGCGAAGCCACCCTGAACTGGCACGGAACCTGACCCGGGACCAAACACGAATCACCGGACCAAACGCTCAGTCAGTCCTCGGTCCCCTGCAGGAGGACCCGGGGAGAAGAACTCCTCCAGGGCTTGTGAGCCGAGCTCGCCGTTCAGGGCCATAGAACGTTGCAGTGCTTTACCTGTGACCTGCGCGGGGATGTCGAACTGCTCCTTCGCCTCACGTGAGCGGGGCTGCCGTCGCGTCCCAGTCGATGTGGTGGTCGAACTGCCAGGCCATCTTCTCCGGGTTGATCAGCTTCATGGTGGCCGGCATCACGAGGTCGCGCAGTACTCGGCCGACCGGGCCCGCGGTCTTGTTGCTGTTCGTGCGGGCGCCGAGCTTGATGATGCGTTCGACGCGGGGGCGGCGCAGTTGTTCGTACACTGCGAAAGCCTGGTCGTAGGGCAAGTCCCGTAGGCAGCGTGCCAGTTCGACGGCACTTTCGGCAGCCATGGAGGCCCCCTGCCCGGAGCTGGATGAGGCGGCGTGGGCCGCGTCGCCGATCAGGGTCATGCGGCCATGGGTCCAGTTCGCGACCCTCGGCATGTTCTCCATCGGGCCAGCGATGAGGAGCTCGCCGGCCTTGGTACGGCTGATCATCTCGAGGGCTGGGGTGCGGTCGTCGGCGAAGGCGTTCCGCAGGATGCGCATCCACTCGTTCGCGCCGATCGCCTGGGCCTCGGAGACTGTCATCGGGGCACGGTGGGGCAGGTTCACGAACCACACCGCCGAGGAGTCTTCGAAGACCTGGTAGCCGAAGAACGCGCGCTTACCGAAGCACATGTACATGACGCCGTCGGTGGAGGGCATCCCTGACTGGTGCATCCGCGCTCCGAAGCAGACCAGACCGGCGTAGTTCGGCTGTGCTGCGGCCGGGTCGATCAGGGAGCGGACCGTGGAGCGGATTCCGTCGGCGCCGATGAGGACATCGGCGCTCGCCTCCGTACCGTCCGCGAAGTGCGCGGTGATGCCGGAGCCGGTTTCCGTCGTGCCGGTCAGCCGCTTGCCGTGGTGGATGGGGACGGAGCGGCCCTCCGCCTCGTCGTAGATCGCCCGGTAGAGATCGGCGCGCCACACGAACTGCAGGGACGGCAGGCGGGAGGGCGGGGCGAACTGCGCGAGGTGTTTGCCCGTCCAGCTCCGTAGTCCCATGGCTGTGACCGGTGTGCCGATGGCGCGGACGAGGTCGCCCGCGCCGATCGCGTCGAGGGCGTTCTGGCCGTTCGGAGCGATGGTCATGCCGCCTCCGGCCCCATCGGCCGTGGAGTCGTACGCCTCGTGGAGGGCGGCCTCGATACCTGCCTGGCGGAGGGCCATCGCGGCGACCGGGCCTGCGATACCGCCGCCGATGACGAGCGCGGTGCGGGCTTTGCCGATGCGAGTCATGATTGGTGCCCCCTCGGGTCGTCGATCGTCGGTACGCCGCCGCTTTTGTGTGCGCGGCGCACATCCTGGAAGTACGCACGGGAGAACATCGCCGACAGGATCGCGATGCCACCTCGGTGGATGCGGATTTCGCTGTTCGTCGCAGAGCCGGACAGACGGACACGGCGGTCGGCCGTCGTGTTGTGGGTGCACGAGGACTGGGAGTCCTTGACCTTGCCGCGGGCCGTCCACCTCAGGTTCCAGTGGTCGATGGCGGTGGTGTCGTCGACGAGCAGCTTGACCATGGCCCGGTTCAGGTCGAGGTGGATCTCGACGTCGTCGGGAAGGTCAGGGGAGCGGAGGTCGAGGACAGTGGTGCCATGGCGGGCCTTGATCTCGAAGTGGCCGGCCTCGGTCCAGTTGCCGAGGTGCTTGACGAGGTCGTGGTCGGAGTGGATGCGCTCGGTGAGGGACATCTCGGTGGTTCCTCTCGGGACTGCGTCGCGGTGACACTTTAATAGTTTCACTGAAACTAGTCTCTCGTCAACTAGTCATTGCGGGGCTAAAATCGAGTCCATGACCGCATCCGCTCCCCGCAGCTCCCCCCTCGCCCTGACCGTCCTGGCTCTGCTGCACTACAAGCCGCTGCACCCGTACGCCATCCAGCGGCTGGTCAAGGACTGGGGCAAGGAGCAGGTCGTCAACGTCAGGCAGCGTGCGAGCCTCTACCGCACGATCGAGAGACTCAATGGCGACGGGCTGATCGCGGTCCGCGAGACCGGGCGCGATCAGCAGTACCCCGAGCGGACCGTGTACGAAGTCACCGACGCGGGGCGTGAGACCGCCCGCGCCTGGCTGGAGGAGATGCTCTCCGCGCCCAAGCAGGAGTTCCCGGAGTTCCCGGCCGCTCTCTCGAATCTGCTGCTGCTCACGCCCGAAGAGATGGGGGACGTACTGCAGCGGCGGGCCGACGCCCTCGCGGCGCAGCTCGACGGACTGGAAGCGGCCATGGCCGCAGAGGCGGAGCGGGGGCTGCCGCGCATCACCCGCCTGGAGAGCGAGTACCTGCGGGCGGTGACGGCCGCGGAGCTGGAGTGGGTGCGCACGGTGGTCGAAGACCTGCGAGCCGGCCGGCTCTCGTGGTCGAAGGAGCAGTTGGACGCCCTCGCGGCCGAGCCGGTGCAACAGTGAGCCCGCCTCCGACGCGTCCGGGGACGGCCTGAAGCGTTGCGCTCTCCCGGGGTCAAAACCCAGCCGCCTGTCCCGTCGAATTGAGCTCGCCTGTGGATCTTGCGCTGAGCCGCGGGGTTGCCAGGTCGGATGGGAACTCCCAGCTCGGGATTCTGTCCTGCTGCGGCGCCGGGCGAGTGACCACCTGCACGATGGCGTTCGGGCTCGTCTCGTCACAGGTCTCGGTCCCGTGGCCGCGATAGCCGATCCAATCCCGCTGGCCGGCCGCGGTGACCTTCTGGCTGTAGCGGGCCTCGGGACCGGGCGGGGTGACGATCTCCATCGTCGACCACGGCACCCGTGCCGAGGCAGGATCCGGCCGGCCGTCGGCCCAGGACCTGCCGGTGTCCCTCTGCTCGGTCGCCCTCCGGCTGGCCCGGTCACGGGTCGACTTCGCTGCCCGCCACCGCAGTTGGCCGAACTCGTCGTGCCAGCACTGCTGGGCCCAGACCTGCCGCAGGACCTGCACCGACCTCAACTCCCGCAAACCAGGCCGGGCGTCGTCGCGACAGACGGCCTGCAGGATGTGCAGCGTCGATCGCAGCCGTTCCGTCCACCGGCCGAACCGGAGAGTGAGCCCCGGAACCTGCTCGGCGAAAGTCTTGCGCGAGCAGGAGACCTCCGCGCAGACGAGCCGGCGCACCCTCAGGCCACCACGACGGACTTGCCCGCCGTCGGTAGATCGTGAGGAAACCGCAGACAGGAGCCGTGTATTCGCCCCGACAAGTACCCACAGCCAGGGCAGGTCGTCTGCCGAGCAGTGCTCAGGGCCTCGATCCGGACGACCATGTCGGTTGCCTCGACCGACTCCACCAACACGTTCTGCAGCGAGGAGAACAGCAACTCATCGAGCTCCGGCCGTACTTCGTTCACGGCGCA
Source organism: Streptomyces sp. NPDC051172 (assembly GCF_040682555.1). Lineage (NCBI taxonomy): Bacteria > Bacillati > Actinomycetota > Actinomycetes > Kitasatosporales > Streptomycetaceae > Streptomyces > Streptomyces sp. NPDC051172. The sequence continues at coordinate 23,026 of NZ_JBFBBE010000073.1, read as the reverse complement.
GCGCTGTCGGCCACACCACACACCGACCGGGCGATTTTCGGGCTATCTCAGCCAGCCTCACGAGGAGACCGACAGTCACGCTGCGTACGCAACCACACGAAGTGGACCAGAGCCCGAGAGCGGGAGTCGTTCGTCTGCAAGTCCGGGAGTCGCTACTCGCTACCGATGCCGGCCCGAACCGAGTGCTTCCCGGTGCCCATTGCGGCCCGTCCTGTCGCCTGCTGGTCGGGCCCATCCTGTCGGTGGCGCGCCGATCTACGCCACTCCCCCAACCCAGCTGTTACAGCGCTCAGTTGCGGACGCAGCGCGGCGACGGTAGCTGAGATCGGGAGCAGTAGGCTTCGGTCGGGTCCGTGCCGAACGCACTCGGTGCAGGCCCGTCGCGTCTCATAATGTCCGGCGTTGTCGTGTGCTCACAGAGAAGACCTGGTGCCCCGCATTGAGCTCAAGCAGGTCCACGCGACGTGCAGGGGCGGGCGACGCACTCCGCCGTGTCCCCCCGTAGGGCTTGTTTGCAGAGTATGAATAAGATCATCTCGGCCGCCGCGGTCACCACCGCCGCCCTCGCCCCGGCTACCCCAGCCGCGCACGCCGCGCCCATGCCCGCCCAGGAAGGCCCGGTCAGCTTGGCCCCTCGCGTTGCCAACGGCGGCCTCGTCGGGCCCGGCCTCAGCGAAATCGTGGCAATCGCGGAAGGCATCCTGCGGAAGTACGGAATCACCAAGGCGTTTTGATGTCCTGGGAACGATCCTGAAAGAGGATGTCTGGCTTCATCGACGCCCCGCTGCCGACATTCGGCACGGGGGCGTCGAGTGTTGATGCGTCACCTGTTTGCGATCCGGGTCGACCGGCTGAGGCCAGATTGATCATTGCGTCACTTCCGTCCTGAACTGAGACTGCTGTGGGACAAACAGCGACGCGTAGGACGGGGCGCCCGGTGAAACGCATTCACTTCACGGCGGAGGACCTGGCGCGGACCCGCGTGGCCAGGACTATTGGCGTGGCGGCGGAGACATTCGACAGTGTGAAGCTGTTGAAAGACCGCGACACCAATCTCGCCTTCCGCCGCTGGCACGTATCGGTGCGTGGACGGCTGGGCGAACAGGCTGGCCCCCTCGCCGCGTTGCTACCCAAACGCGGTCCGCTGATCGACGCGCTGAGTCTGATGGGAGACACGGCTTCCATCGACGAGGCGGTGGACAACTTCATGGCGGCTCCCCGTGCCCTGATGCGCCTCGAACTGGAGAACATCGACTTCCATCCCTCACACCGATCCTGGGCCCGGAACCTGATGGACGGCGACCGGGAAACTCGCCTCCAGGTGGCCGCAGCGCTCAGGGCCTGCCACAGCGTCACCGTCGCCCCCTACTGGAGCAGGGTGCGCTCCCATCTGAACAAGGCCCGGGCCGCGTACGCGGGCACGATGGCCGATGATGGGGTCGAACAGCTCCTCACCACACTCGGCAGTCCGTTGGTCCGCTGGCGGCCGCCCGTGCTCGAAGTGGCCCACTCGCACAATGCGGACATCCACTTGAATGGGCGAGGCCTCGTCATCGCGCCGACGGTCTTCTCCACACCACAGGTCGGACTGTGGTATCCGCCACTGGACCCGGCCAAGGCCCCCACCCTGACCGTCCCCACCCTCAGCGGGACCTCGCTCGACACCGCACTGTGGGAGGGCGTCGGCGAGTTCACCACCCAGGCACTTGACGATCTGCTGGGACGCACCAGGGCCGCGGTGCTGAGAGCGGCCGTCGGCGGATGCAGCACCACGGATTTGGCCCGCCGCGTGAACATCTCGCCGGCGACCGCGAGCCACCACGCGACTGTGCTGCGCAATGCCCACCTGGTCACCACCCGACGCGAAGGCAAGGCGGTCGTCCACACCGTCACGTCACTGGGCATCGCGCTGCTGGAGCGGAGGCACCCCTTCGCCTGAATGGAACGACCGGGCCGAAGCCGGGAGAGAGCACCGTGGCCGCCAACTTTTCGATGGAGTTCGAAACGTTGGCGGTTGTCCTCCGGCAGAACCTACGTTCTGACCGGTCGGAGTGACGGGAGAAGCGCCGACAGCTCAACCTCACTGATCGGTCAAGGAGTTCAGATGCATCTGCGCAAGCGGGCACTGGCCGCTGTGTTCGTGGCCACCGCGGCCTTCACCACCCTGGGAACCCAGGCCATGGCCGCACCCATGCCCTGGGAGACAAGCAAGACCCCCACGGCCATCACCCACCGCACCCCCGCAGCGGACAGCGAGGCCGGCACGGTCACCGTGCTGTGCAGCGGCAACTGCTATCAGTAGGCGGGTGCTCATGGCGAAGGCCACCCGCATCGGCCGCCGCTGGGCGTCGTCTGCGCGGCCACGTCCGCCAGCTACGCCGTGACCACCCTGTGCGCCGGCTCGGCACCGGCGTTCGACCCTGACCACCCTCGGCAAGCTCACCCTCGTCGTCGCCACCCTGGCGACCCTCCCCGTGGGCCGCTGAAAAAAGCCTCCGAAAAAAAATCTCCGGCGACCGGTGAGTTCTCCCGGGACCCCGGGTCTACCCAACCAGACACGCCGACCTCGGCACGGACCACCAGGGGAGACAGCCCGCCATGTACCAGCAGATGATCTTCGTGAACCTGCCCGTCAACGACCTGGACGCCTCCAAGAAGTTCTTCACGGAACTCGGCTACACGATCAACCCGCAGTTCAGCGACGAGAAGGCCGCCTCCGTGGTGATCAGCGACACCATCGTTGCGATGCTGCTCACCAAGCCCTTCTACGCCACGTTCACCAAGAAGGAGATCGCCGACGCCACGCAGACCAGCGAGGTCCTGGTCGCGCTGAGCGCCGAGAGCCGCGAGAAGGTGGACGAACTGGTGGACAAGGCCCTCGCGTCGGGAGCCACTCCGAGCGGCGAGACCCAGGACCACGGCTTCATGTACGGCCGCGCCTTCGACGACCTCGACGGCCACACCTGGGAGGTCGTCTGGATGGATCCGGCCGCGGTCCAGGGCTGACCCCGCACCGCCCGCAACGGCGCCAACCGGTAATACCGCTACCTCGGCAACGGCCAGGCGCCCGGATCGGTGACGTCGACGCAGTGGAGGACGGGCCCGTCGTCACCTGTAGGACCCCGATGTCTGCCTCGCCGGTGGGGGGCGAAGTGAGTCGGGCAGCCGCAGAAGGTCTTCGGCAGGCGGTCGGAGAGCAGTTCCCTGATCCTTCCACGGTGTCTGGTGGAGTCTTGCGGACTCACAAGGATCTGCAGGCGATGGCCCCACTGGTGGCTCGATCCCGGGGACTGCCTGCTCCAGCAAGGGGTGTACGGCTTCGAGGTAGAAACGGCGGGATAGGTCCAGGCCGGGGATGAAGGCGGGCGTGGTCCTGCCGCGGAGCGTGCCGGACCGGCACGTGGTTGGCCAAAGAGTTTTTCCGGCCCGGCAGGTCAGGCGACTTCTGCCATCACGTAGCCGTGGACAGCGTCACGGCGTTCGGCGGGGCCTGCCTTGCGGCGGGTGAGGCTCCGGGTCATGAGCGTGATGGCAGCCCAGGTGATCAGCAACTCGCTCGTCTCGAGCAGCCGTTCATGGTCGCTCATGATCCACGCCCAACCGTGTTCAACGGCCACCTGCGCGGAAGGACGATGAAGCCCTTGTTGCCCGGCGGACGCCGGACCGTATTGATGGTGATGTCCAGGTACTTCTTCGCCCAGGCACCAGGCCGTTCTTGGCGTAGGCAGAAACAGGCACTCGGTCCTTGGGCGACACTGTTGGCGCGCGAGGCGTCACTGAGGACACCGTGTCGGCGTCGCGCCCCGCGACCTGGTCGCGCGCGACCTCAAGGGCTGCCGCGTCCCTTCCGACCAGGGCGACACGGGCCCCCGGCCGCCAGTGCCCGGGCTACCGCCAAGCCGATCCCACGACTGCCACCAGCGACGATCGCCCGCTTGCCGCCGAGCTTGAGATCCATTTCATTTCCCTCCCTGTCCTGGGCGGTCTCTCAGAGGCCCAGGAAATCATCTGCGTTGCGCCCGAGAATGCGCGCCACCCGCGACGCGTCGAGGATGCCTCGGTCGCCGGCCTCGGTGAGGGGCGCCGGGGCGGTCTCCAGCGGCGCGTTGAGGAAGGGGTGGTCGGTCCCGAGCATCAGGTGCCCGGCGCCGAAACGGGAGGCCACAACTCACTTGTGACGGTAGAGCTGTTGGAGATGCAGGCGTCGGTCTGCCATGGCGAACCGCGGGATGTCCGCGGGCATGGTCCTCGAAGTAGCGTTTTGAAGTCGGCTTCGCTCGGCGTGACCGGCGTCATGAGCGCTCGGTCGCCGTGCCGGCTGGGGGGGTCCGGCGGTGCGTGGTCACGGTGGTCAGGACCAGGATGGCAAGGCCGCAGGCCGCGATGATCCACCAGGCTGCCGGGCGTGCCCCGGCGGCGATCGCGGCGCCGATCACCGCGATACCGAGCGAGGAGCCGACCTGGCGGCTGGTCGCGGCGACCGCGGCGGCCACCCCGGCCTGGGCGCGCGGCAGGCCCGCGACCGCTGTGTCGGTGATCGGTGCGTTGACGAAGCCGAAGCCGAAGCCGAACAGCGCGTACGTCAGAGAGAGGAGTGTGTAGGAGGGTTGGGTGGAGCGGGTGACGAGCACCGCCAGCACTCCGCTGGCGGCGATGCCCGCCCCCGCGAGCAGAAGGGGGATGCGCGGGCCGCGGCTGCCCACGATCCGTCCGGACAGCGGCGGGCACACCAGGGACAGCACCGCCATCGGCAGCAGGTGCAGGCCGGTGTCCAGGGCGTTCAGCCTCAGCACTCGTTGCAGGTAGAGCGTGTTGGCGAACAGGAAGCCGCCGAGTGCGGCGAAGGCGAAGACCGCGGTGGCGGTGGCCCCGCTGAAAGATGCGCTGCGGAAGAGGCGGGGGTCGATGAGAGGTTCGGTGCGATGGTTCTCGTACGGGACGAAGCCGGCCAGCGCGCCCGCCGCCGTGATCAGGCACACCACGATCGGGGTTGAGGTCCAGCCCTGGTTGGGCGCCTCGATGACGGCGTACGTCAGGGTGCCGAGCAAGGTGATGACCAGGAGCTGGCCCATCGGGTCGGCGCGGCGGGCGCGGGGCGCCCTGGACTCGGGGACGTACAGCGTGACGAGGAGAAGTGCGGCCAGGCCGATCGGCACGTTCAGCCAGAACACCGACCGCCAGCCTGCCGACTGCACCAGCGCGCCGCCGAGGATCGGCCCGGCCGCCATGCTGATGCCGACGACCCCGCCCCAGATGCCGATCGCTCGTGCTCGCTCCCGGGGCTGGCTGAAGGTGTTGGTGAGGATGGCCATGGCGACCGGGGTGAGCATGCAGCCGCCCAGTGCCTGCACCACCCGGAAGACGACCAGCCACCCGAGTGTCGGCGCCAGGCTGCACAGCGCCGACCCGGCGGTGAACAGGACTAGCCCCAGCCGGAAGATCCGCCGCCGCCCGACGCGGTCGGCTGTGGAGCCGGCCAGTGTCAGCAGGGCGGCCAGCACGATGGTGTAGGCATCGAGCGTCCACTGCAGGCCGGAGACCGAGGAGTCGAAGTCCCGCTGCACGGCGGGCAGCGCGACGTTGAGGACGGTGGTGTCGAGGCTGACCAGCAGCACGCTGAGGCAGCACACGGCCAGGACGATCGACTGCCGCCGCCGGAGGGCGGGTTCGGCCGGTGTGTGGTGCGCATCTGCCGGTTCGCATACCTCGGATGCTTGCTCCCGTTCAGATACTCCCGGCGTTTCGGGTGCTTCCAGGCCCTCGGACACCAGGCGCTCCCGGCTCAGTGGGTGGGCCGGTTGGTGGCGTGGGCGTCCGCGAAGTCCCAGACCACGGGCAGGAGTTGCCCGGGAGTCTCGGCCTGGGGCATGTGGCCGGTGCCGGGCAGCAGTTCGAACCGGGCATCCGGGATGGCCGCCGCGTACGCGCGTCCATAGTCGGCGTCGACGATCTGGTCGCTCTCGCCCCAGGCGACGAGGGTGGGCACCCTCGCCTTGGCCAGGCGCTCGCGCAGGGTGGGGTCGGCCATGTCGTCGGGGCCCGAGTAGATCTGCAGGGCGGCGCGGTTGCCGGCCATGACCGCGCGCTGCTCGTCGGAGAGCGCGCTCGGGTCGAAGCGGAACTTCGAGGGGTCGTGGAAGGAGAGCCGGGACAACTCGACGGGAGTCAGCGGGAAGGTGTCGGCGACGGGGTGGCCGGGGACGTCGATACCGACGGCGTTGATGAGGGTGACGCTGGTGATCCGGTCGCTGCCGAGCGCGGCGATCTCGGCGGCGATCCAGCCGCCGATGGAGTTGCCGACGACGGCGACGTCCTCCAGACCGAGTACGTCGAGCAGCCGTATGTAGGCCTTTGCCAGAGTGGTGACATCGGTCAGCCAGTCGGGGCGGGCGGTGCCGCCGAAGCCGGGGTGGACGGGGGCGAAGACCCTCGCCGGCCGCTGCTCGGCCAGGAGCTGGGCGAAGGGGGCGACGGTCTGGGGTCCGCCACCGCCGTGCAGGAGCAGGAAGGGGTGTCCCTTCTCGCCGTGGAGGTCGACGGTGATGTCCAGGTCGCCCTGATCGATGGTGACGGGGTGGGTGGTGCTGATCACGGTGGTTCTCCTTGAGTGGGCTGAGCTGAGGGGGGAAGGATGGGCAAGTCGGGCCGTCGTTACGCGAAGTCGGCGGCGGGGACCGTGGCGTAGCGGCTCATCACCTTGATGGTCGACTCCGGGGTCATCTCCTGGCCGCCGGCGATCATGTCCCGCAGGTCGCGGAAGTACTGCACGTACAGGTCGGGCGTGAAGGTGTTGAGCATCACCGCCGGTTCGTCGCCGAGGTTGGCGAAGGTGTGCGGGGCGCCGGGCGGGATCATCGCGAGGGTGCCGGCAGGGGCGGCGTGGGTGGTCTGGCCGATGGTGAAGTGCACGGTGCCGGAGACGACGTAGAAGCCCTCGTCGTGCTGGGCGTGGCGGTGCTGCGGTGGGCCCTGGGTGTGGGGGGCGAGGGTGATCTCGCCGATGCCGATGCGGTGGCCGGTGGTGCTGCCGTCCTCGAGGATGCGCATCTGGGTCGGGCCCAGGCGGATCGTCTCGCCGCCGTCGGGGCCGACCAGGGAGACGTCGTTCACGCCGGTCCCCTCATTCGTGCCGTTCATGTCGCTCATGGCCGTCTCCGTCCTCTTCCATCTTCGTGAGAGTTCACTCTCACGGGCTCTCGGGGTTCAGATTAGGTGGTCAACTCTCGTTATGCAAGTGCACTCTCATCACGAGGGTCGACCGTGGTAAGATGTGTCCGGGGTTCACAGGCAGGAGTGAGGGCGTACGAATGGCGACGACGCAGGCCGGCACCGGCCGCGCCAACCAGAAGAAGCGCACGCGTGCGGCGCTCGTGGAGGCCGCCCGTGAGCTCATCGGCACGGGCGGCGAGGTGACCATGCCCGAGGTCGCCCGCGCGGCCCTGGTCTCCGAGGCCACCGCGTACCGATACTTCCCCGACCTGCCCTCACTGATCAGCGAGGCCCTGGCCGGTGCCTGGCCGCCCCCCGCAGAGGCGCTCGCCCCGGTCGCGGACTCCGCCGACCCCGTCGAACGCGTCGCCTTCGCCTGCGAGTTCCTGCTTCGCGGCATACTCGCCCGCCAGGGATCGGTGCGCGCGATGATCTCGGCCACCATCACCCGGCCCGCGTCGGTGTCCGCGCGCCCCGGAATCCGCTTCGGCCTGATCGACCACGCACTCGCCCCCCTCGAGGACACGCTGGGGGCGACGGATCCCGGGGCGTTCGCCCAGCTCAAGCGGGACCTCGCCGTGGTCGTCAGCGCGGAGGCGCTGTTCACACTCACCGATCTGTGCGGGCTCGACCCGGAGGCCGCGGTCGCGAGCGCCGTACGGACCGCGACCACCCTGACCGAGGCCGCGCGCGCGATCTCGTAGCGGCCGGAGGTCGCCGCTGCTTCCGGCGGCGTCCGGCGCGGGCGGCGGCGGGTCAGCCGGAAGGTTACCGAACAACCAGTTCCGCCTCGTGAGCGAGGATGACGAGGTGGATACGGTCCCGGGCGTCCGTTGAGAGAGCAGCCGGGAGCCCGGATGACTGAGTCCGATGTCCTCAGTGGACAAAGGCGGTCAGGGACTGTGTGACCTCTGCTCCGGGAGCCAGTTGGCCCGTGATCACCCACGCCGCAGAGTGGTACTGCTCCCCTATCAGGGGACCATCCCCGCGGGCGCGGTGAGCAGGGGTTCCAGCAGGCGTGCAAAGCGCTCGCCGCGGGGATGGCCCCACACAGTCGGTGCAGTTCGAGGGGGACAGAGTCTGCTCCCCGCACTCGCGGGGATGGTCCCCAGGCGCCGCTCCCGCTGGCCCGCCTGCTCGTCTCCGCCCTGGACGGGCCCGATCCGGAGGTGACCCTGATGGACTGCCAGTTCTGCACCGAGGTCACCGCACGCGAGAGCACGACCCGGATCATCACCGAGACCGCCGGCGGCCGGGTGCTGCTGCTGCCCACCATCGGCGCCCTGGCCCCGGGCTACTGCCTGTTCATGCCGCTTGAGCTCCTGGACGCCGCCGCCGACGTCGCCCCGGCCGACCTGGAGCGGGTCGCGGCGGAGACGGAGCAGATGCGCACCCTGATCCAGGCCCGCTATCCCGGCTGCGCCGAAGGCTGCTGGGCTTCGATGGAACCCACACTGGGCGCCAAGAGCGCGATCCAGGACCGGCCCGCGCGGCCGGCTTCCCCCACTGGACGCTCCTCAAACCGGGCTTCGTTTCGGTCCTGCCCGGCTTCCTTCTCCAACTCGCCCTGTTCGGATCGCATGCCGTCGAGGGGGTACCCGGAGCGGTCAAGGCGTTGTGGCCGGCGTAGCGCCGCGCACGGCGTGCATCGAGAAGCTCAGGCGAACCATCGTTCGCGGGCAGGAACTCTCAGGCACTACAGGAGATCGACATGCACCTACCGTTGCTCCGCCCGAACGAACTGACACCCAGGCAACGGCCCCTCTTCGACGCCCTCGAAGCGATGGTGAGGACCGACGAGTACACCGGATTCGAGGTACGCAACACCGATGGTGTTCGTGACCGTCCATTACCTGGCGCTCGCAACTGCCCTCAATGCCTACGACGTACCTGCCGGCAGCACCGGCGAGGAGACCGGAAACGCGGTCTGAGCTGCTCGCGACACGGGAACAACGAGGCCCACGAGAGCCGACAAAGGAGGAGGAACCGTCGTGTTCGAGGATCCCGCAGACTTGGGGACGTCCGGCCGCTACGTCGAGACGCCCGTCGAAGAGATGCTGCCGGACATGCGCAGCGCGTACGAGTACACGCGTCAGTCGCGCGGCCTGGTGCCCGGACCGCACAAGATCTGGCTGGCCAATCCCAAGCTGTTGAAGGCAATCGCGCCGACCGGAGCCTACGTCCAGACGGACTCGTCGCTGTCGAAGGCGGATATCGAGATCGTCACGAACATCGTCACTGGCCGTTGGCTCGCGCCCCACGCCAACTACGAGCACGAGAAGAGCTGACCCTGACCGCCTTTGACGTGCCGTCGAACGCGGTCGGACTGAAGCAGTAATCCGTTACTGAAGATCCAGGAGCAGGGATCATGAAGAAGTGGCCACTTCTGGCTGCCGCCGCGGCAGTGCCCGCGCAACGCCTCGCCCGCAAGCTTTCCTCATCCGGGCTCCCCCAGCCCGCCCCGCTGCCCCCATCGGTCCCCGTCCCGCACGCCGACCCACCGGCTGAGATGGACTTGGTCGCCGTGCCGACCGGTGTCAACAACAGGGTCGCTGCCTACGCCTACACCGGTGGCTCCTTCTTCGACAAGCGTGACTTCTACATCGGCGCTGCGCTGATCAAGCATCCGCAGGGTGATCTCCTGGTCGACTCCGGCTTCGGGCGCGACATCGCCAAGCAGTTCGCCACGATGCCGCGTCTGTTCCAGAAGATGACCAAGTACGAGGTCTGGAAGCCCGCCGTCGAGCAACTGGAGGCAGCCGACTACGACTTCAGCCGACTGTCCGGGATCCTGCTGACCCATGCGCACTGGGACCACATGAGCGGTATCCCCGACTTTCCCGACCTGCCGGTCCTCGTCTCGCGGCGTGACCGGGCAGCGTTCTACAACCCTGAGATCTTCGGCAACTTCCGCGGATACTTCCGCGACACACCTTTCAAGTGGCAGGAATTCAGCTTCGAAGGCGGCCCCTATCTCGGCTTCCCCCGGCACCACGACGTCTACGGCGACGGCTCGATCGTCTGCGTCCCTGCCCCCGGACACACGCCGGGCAGCATCATCATCTTCGTCACCCTGACCCACCAGGTGCGCTACGCGCTCGTCGGGGACCTCGTGTGGCAGCGCGAGGGACTCACGCGTCGTCTGGAGAGGCCCTTTCCCATCAGGCGCCTGGGCGACTTCGACGCCGAGGGCAACCGCCAGAACATCCTCCGCATGGCCTCGATCATGCAGAGTATCCCCGATTTGATCGTGGTACCGGCCCATGATCAGCGAGCCTTCGCGGAGATGAGCCAACTGCCGAACGTCACCACCCGAGGCCGCATCCTCTCAGCAACGTGAGGGGGTGTCCTGGCCGACGCCAGAGGCCTTGAGCGCTCGTCAGCGGGGGACCGCATTCGGTGATCTCATGCTGGGTGCGGGCCGATGAGGGCCGCGGTCAGTCGAAGGAGTTGTGGTTCTCCGGCACCCGAATTCGGCAAAAGCAGAGGGCTGCACAGCCCCTGGGGTCGGCCACTGAGGTGACGGTCTCGGCACCGTCTTCGCGGTAAGCGTGGGGAACTTTGACCAGCGCGATGCTGAGCTGTCCCCGGCCGACTACGGTGCCGGCCACCGCGACCAGCCGATCGCCTTGCGCGCGACGGACAGTTCCTGACGACGGCGGGGCGAACAGGAGCACGTGCCGGGCGCGACAGCCGGAGCGTGCCCCGCTATCTTCTTCGCGGTCCTGCAGGGGGGCGCTGGTCTCCGGGGCCCGGCATGACTGTTGCCCCCTGTATATCGGATGACCTGGGGGGTGGTGTCACCGGGTCCGAGGGGTGCCGTCGAAGACGGCTGATCAGAGGTCCGGCCACCGCCCGGCCCGGCGCAATGCCGGACAGCTCGTGGGCGGCAGGTCTGCCTGGCTCGCCGGAGCGCCCGAGCGCGGCCGTGTCACGATCACCGACGGCACCGGCTCCGCCGCCTCCTACGCCGTGCAGGTCAACCGGTCCGACTCCGCCGGCCAGGGGGTGGACACCCGACATCGTGGGCACCCGTATCCGCAGCACGAGGATCCGCACTTCGACCTCGGCAGCGGGCGGCAGGTCGAGTGCAGCAGGATATGGAACCATCGCGGCTCCTGTGCCTGTGGGTTTGAGACTTCGAACACCTCCCCCAACGGCACGGGAGCTTTGTGCGTTGTGCAGGTGAAGCCGATTTCTCGGTCGCGCAGTTCGGCGACCATGTTGATGAGGTCCTGGAGGCTGTGGCACGGACAGTCAGCGGAACAGGCGGAAGAACCCGCGCACCTGCTCGACCAGCGACTCCGGCTGCTCCAGCGCGGCGAAGTGGCCGCCATGCGGCAGCTCCTCGAACCAGCGCAGGTCGGTGAACCGCAGCTCGGCCTCCCGCCTCGACGGGCGGGTTATGTCGCGCGGGTAGACCGACAGCCCGGATGGCGCGGTCACCTTGTCCCGGAAGTTGGCGAAGCTCTCCCAGTACAGGCGCGCCGACGACGTGGCCGACGCGGTGAACCAATAGACCGAGATCTCGTCGAGGATCGTCTGCCGCGACAACGCGTCCTCGGGATGGCCGTCGTTGTCCGTCCACGCCCAGAACTTCTCGGCGATCCAGGCGGCCTGCCCCGCCGGGGAGTCGGTGAGGCCGTAGCCGAGCGTCTGCGGCCGGGTCGCCTGGATCGCCGAGTACCCCCGGCCGGTGCGCTGCATCTCCTTCTCGGCCTCGAGATTCGCCTGCTCCGCGGGCGTCGGGTCGTCGAACGTGCCCGCCGCCACGGATCCCAGGTTCAGGTGCACGCCGGCGACCCGCTCGGGCGCCACCTCGCCCAGCACCGCGGACACCGCCGAACCCCAGTCTCCGCCCTGCGCGCCGTACCGTTCGTAACCCAGCGAGACCATCAACGTGTCCCAGGCGCGCGCGGTGCGAGTGATGCCCCACCCGGTCGTCGACGGCTTGTCACTCCAGCCGTACCCGGGCAACGACGGCGCGACCACGTGAAACGCGTCCGCCGGGTCACCGCCGTGCGCGCGCGGGTCGGTCAGCGGGCCGAGGACCTCCAGGAACTCGAGCACCGAACCCGGCCACCCGTGCGTGAGCACGAGCGGGAACGCGTCCGGCTCCGGCGAGCGGACGTGCAGGAAGTGGATGCCCAACCCGTCGATCGTGTCGCGGTACTGAGGGAAAACGTTCAGCCGCTCGGCGAACCCGAAGTCGTAGTCCTCGGCCCAGCTGCGGCACAGCTCCTGCGCATACGCCAGCGGCAAACCCTGTGACCAGTCGTCCACCGGCTCGCGCTCGGGCCACCGTGTCCGTCGCAATCGTTCACGCAGGTCCGCGATCTCGGCTTCGGTGATGCTGACCTCGAACGGCTCGGCGGACATGGCAAGGCTCCTTACTGGTCACGGCGTTATCGGAGCAGGTGCAGGTGGACCGTCATCGCGGGCTCCCACCCGTGGCGTCGGGTTCGGGGCGGCGGTCGGCGGTAGGGCGTCGGGTCAGGCTGAGGACGAGTCCGGCCAGGGGAAGTGCCGCAAGCACGGCGAGGGCCACCGGCACCGGCACGATGCCGGACAGACCCGCGACAGCGGCCGGGCCGATGCCGCCACCCAAGGCGTTCATGAAGTTGAGCAGGCCCTGTGCGGTGTCGCGGTCGTCCGCGGCGACCAGGTCAGGCGCGAGGCTCATCAGTACAGCTTGGGCGCCGGCGAACCCGCACACGGTCAACGCCGTGCCGACGACAATCTGGACCGGCCCGGTGAAGATCGCGACCACGAGCACGCCGACGACGGTGAGTGCCGCAAGCGCGGCCGACACCTGCCAGCCGGTGAACCGGTCGGTCAAGGTGCCGACCAGCCGCCCGGCCAGCACCGAGCAGGCGGCGGCCGGGACCAGGAGCACGCCGGCTTCCAGGGGGCCACTGCCCGTGGCCCGCTCGATCAGGGACGGCGCGCGGAACAGCACCCCGTAGTAGCCGGCGAAGACGGTCCCGCCGATGAGTCCGGCCGCAAGGAAGCCGCGGGATGCGATCACCCGCCGAGGCACGAACCCGTCGGGCGTGCTGCGCACGCGCCACCACAGTCCCACTGCGGCGAGCGCCCCGGCGGCACCCACGACGAGCGTGACCGGAGGGGGCAGGCCGACCGAGTGTGCCTGCAGCAACGTGATCAAGGAGCCGGCGAGTACCGACAGCACGGCCGCGCCGACGATATCGAGTCGCCCGTTCGAGCCGTTTCCCTCGCCGCTACCGCTCCGCGTCAGCGCGCGTCGACTCGGCAATGCGGCCGGCAGGAGGGGCAGCGCGAGGACCGGGATCGCGAGCACGGCACGCCACCCGAGCCATGCGGTCACCGCCCCGCCCAACAGTGTCCCGCACCCCGACGCCGTCGCGCCGGCGGCCGCGATGATTCCCAGGGCTCGGATCCGTTGCCGCCCGGGAAGGGCGGTGGCCGCGGCAAAGACAGCGATCACGGTCGCGCCCGCCCCGGCGCCGCCGATCAGTCGTCCGACGATCACGACGGACAGTATCGGCCCGGCTCCGGCGAGAACGGAGCCCGAGGCAAGCGCCACGACCCCGCCGGCGAGGACCTGGAAGGGGCTCCAGCGGACCAGCAGCCGACCCGCGACCGGCATCGCGAGCGCGGAGGTCAGCGACCACGCGGCGAGAATCCATGCGGTGGCTCCGAACGGCACCGCGAGTGCGCGGCCGATGGCCGGCAGGGCCACCGACGGCGCTCCCAGTGCCACGTACATCGGCAGCACCAGCATCCCCAAAGTCAGCCCCAGCCGACGCCCGTCCGGGGCGTCGACCCGCTCCGGTGCCTGGGTCCCTCCAGACGGGATGGCCTGCGGCGTTGTCCCCTGCCGAGCGCGTTGTGACATGCTAAAGCTCCTTTGAGTGTCACGTTACGGAGCAGTGAGGAGACACGTCAAATGCAGGATGCGTATCACATCCCATTGGTGGTCCAGGCGGCCGTCGACCTGGCCAACACCTTGAGGCCGATCAAGGGAGAGGACGCGCTCGAGACCGTGGAGCAGCTCCGGAACTTCCTTGACGACCATCCCGCGGCTGAGCCTCCGAGATCGGCCGCGAACCGAGGGACCGGTCCGCGGCATCTCACCCATGCCGACCTGGCAGAAGTCCGCGCGTTGCGCAAGACGGTGCGTGAGGTGCTCGAACGGGCGAACGCGGACGCGGTCGAAGCCGCGGCTCTGATCAACGACGGTCTGCGTCGCAGCCGCGCCACCCCGGTACTGCGCCACGAGGACGACCGCTGGTGGACCGAGGTGACCTCCGACACCGACCGCTGCTCGGCGCACCTTGCCGCGACTACGCTCAGCGCCCTGGCCTCCGTGATCGCCACGCTCGGTCCCGCTCGTCTCGGCGTATGTGCCGGGCCGACCTGCCGGGCCACTTTCGTGGACCTCTCGCGCAACGGCTCGAAGCAGTACTGCACCCGAACCTGCGCACACCGGGCCAGCGTCGCGGCCTACCGGAGCCGGCGCAGCCCGCGTTGAGCGCCGACACCCGACCCCGCCAGGCCGGTGCCGGGGTTTCGTCCGAGACCCTCTTCGGGGAACTCGTTCGGGCCTGCGAGGGCGTTCCTCGCGATGCGATCTACATCGCAGTGAAAGCCGCAACGCAGGCCCGGGACCGCAAGATCTCCGTTCCGATCGTCCAGGACGCAGCGCGAGCCTGGTATCGGTCCGACAAGACGCGTGCTCTCCGCGCGTATCCCGAGCCGGACCGACTGACGTCCGGGTGATCGACAACGGTGCCTACGTCGATCTGCTCCACAACAACCACGCTCCCCAAGGTGCCATTCAAGAGCGACGAGCGAGGAGCAACACGTCAGGGTGGACGTTTCGGTCCAGGACCTTCGCGCGATTCGACGGGCAATTCTCGACCTCGACGTCCAAGCAACGGCAGATCTCAAGCAAGGTTGAGCCGAGCCATGGGTGCTGGTGCCGGAAGCAGGCCCCGGGGCACGCATGTAACACAGCAGGACCTCACACGGAATCCGGGTGGTCCAAGCCTCGGGGCCGGGATGACGTGGGGTTGGCGGCCGCTCGAATCCAAGATCCCATGACGATTGCTGACAGGGTTTGACGACAGACAGGGTCCATTCCTCCGTACGAAAGGGCCGTCGCCGATCTCCTGCCCGAACACACCGCCAGCGAGGAGGGCGCCCCCGCTCCGGAGCTGCCGGTCACCCTCGACACGCCCGGCAGGTCGCCGGCTTCCTCCGCGCGCGGCCTGGGGGCCGCCGAGCGGGCTGCAGTCGACCAAGGGGTGCCTGTACGGCGCGGCCAGGGCTACACCCTGCGCGTCACCGCCGTCCCCGCCGGCTCCTCGCCCGCTGCCAGCCCGTCGACGGCACCCAGGGCGTCCCGGTGATCCCGGCTCAGCACAAGACCCGCCGCGAGCACGAGAACCGCGTCGGCGCTCTGGCGAGTGGTACACCATAGCCGGCCTTCCGACGCTGAGATCATCCCGTGGCGGGTCTCTGGCTCCAGTCAACCGCCCCAGGACGATCCGCGGCTCCGCTCGAAGTGCCGCGGGTCAGGGCTGGTCGCCCACAAGAGCGATGGCGCGCGTCTCGGGAACTCCCAGCATCAGCAGGCTCGTGATCGTCGCCGCTCGGGCGCCGAGGGTCCTGTTCGACAGGTCGCTGTCCGCGATGGCGAACACGACGCCGTAGGCGACCTGGCTCAGAATGCCCGCCGGCAGGTGCTGTGCGAACACCTCGGCGTCCTGGCCCCGTTTGACGAGGTCGGCGAGGAGCTCATCGACCGGCCCGAGCAGGGCGTGGATCGCCTCGCCGTACTCGCCTCGGCGCAGCGCCAGCAGCACTCGGTACCGGTGCGCCACCGGCCAGAGGCGGGCGACGAATTCGACCCACGCCGCGTCCGCTTCCGCGTCGGAGGCGTTGACTTCGGTGAGCACGGCCGTCATCTCGGCGACGGCCCGTTCCGTGAGTGTCCGGACAAGGTCGAGGCGCGAGGGGAAGTGGTCGTAGACCGTGCGGCGGACGACGCCTGCGGTGGTGGCGATCTCGCCCATTCCGGCGTCGGGGTTGTCTCCGAGCAGATCAAGCGCGACGTCGAGGATGCGTTCGCGTGTCTCGTTCATCGAGCGCACGCGGGAGGACTCGGTGGGCACGGCACGAGTATTGCACACCGGTGTACAGTGAGATTGGCTGTACAGCAGTGTGCAGCGAGAGTTGCGCTGCGCTTCGAATCTCAGGAGAAGAGAAGAAGGCCATGACCGCACCGACGCCGCCTGCCTCGGCCCTCGTCCGTCCGTTCACCGTCTCGATCCCGGAATCGGAGATCGACGACGTCAAGCAGCGACTGGCCAGAACCCGGTGGCCGGATCCGGAAACAGTGGGCGACTGGTCGCAAGGGGTTCGTGTAGAGAACGCCAGGTCTCTGGTCGCGTACTGGGAGCGCGGCTACGACTGGCGGCGCTTGGAGTCCGGACTCAATCGCTTCCCCCAGTTCCTGACCGAGATCGACGGGCTGGACATCCACTTCATCCACGTCAGGTCCAAGAACCCCCACGCGATGCCGCTGCTCCTCACGCACGGATGGCCGGGCTCGATCCTCGAGTTCCTGAAGCTGATCGGCCCGCTGACCGATCCGGTCTCGTTCGGAGGAGACGCCACCGACTCGTTCGACGTCGTCATCCCGTCGCTCCCCGGGTTCGGGTTCTCCCAGAAACCCACGAAGACCGGATGGACCGTATCGCGCATCGCCAGCGCATGGGTGGAGCTGATGAAACGTCTCGGCTACACGAAATGGGCCGCACAAGGCGGCGATTGGGGTGCCGTCGTCACCACCGCCCTCGGGGCCATGCAACCTGACGGGCTTCTCGGAATTCATCTGAACACCCAGTACGCCTTTCCCGCACAGATACCCGACACCTTGTCGCCCGAACAGCGCTACGCCGTCGAGACCCTCGCCCTCTACACCGGCGATCTCGGCGGGTCGAACCACCTTCAGGGCACGAAGCCGCAGACGGTCGGATTCGCCCTGGCGGACTCTCCCGCCGGCCAGGCAGCCTGGATCTACGAGAAGTTCCAGTCCAAGACCGACAATCACGGGCTCGCCGAGGACGCTCTCAGCATCGACGACATGCTCGACGCGATATCCCTCTACTGGTTCACCAACAGCGCAGCGTCGTCCGGCCGCATCTACTGGGAGAACAAGTCGCTCACTTTCGCCGGCCCGAAGGTGACGCTCCCGGTCGCGGTGACCGTCTTCCCGAGGGACATCCCACGCGTGCCACGTAGCTGGATCGAAGACGCCTACAGCAATCTGATCCACTACGGCGAGGCCGACAAGGGCGGGCACTTCGCGGCCCTGGAACAGCCCGAGATCCTGGTCAGCGAAATCCGCACCGGCCTGCGCACCCTTCGTTCCTGACACCTACGCGCGAGCTCAGGAGCAATGCGTTTCCCTCCCCGGCTGAAGCCGGGGATACCCACGCAAGTTCGGGGAGTGTGAGGTGTTCGACCAGGTCGCGCCACCGGTCGGGGCAGGTCGCGAGGATGCGCCAGGGGGCGCCTTCGCCGAATTTCTTGGGCAGACCCAGGTCGGCACGTTGCGCGAACTGCCATTCCTCGTGCTGTGAGTCCTGCAGTAGCCGGGCGAGCGGCGCGAGGGCGCACTCCATCCAGTACCGCGTCGAAGAGCGCCGGAGGTATGGGAGGGGCCGGTTCGGCGTCCGGCCGGTACAGGTGATGGTTGGGGTCCCAGTCGGTGACGACGTCCTCGATGGCGGTGTCGTGCATGCCGGGCAGCAGGCCGATCGCGGCGTGGATCTCGTCGGGGTGGCGGGCCAGGCCGATGACCAGGCCCCGGTGTCGGGCGGTGGGTGCGCAGGATCGTCGGCAGGTCGGCAGCCACCACGACGCCCTGGCCGGCGAGTACGGCGAGCCGCTTGTCGTCGGTCTGCTGAAGGAGCCGCACGCGAAGACCTGGTCACAGCGCGGCCGGACCCCGGTGGTGCCGGTCCGCGGACGCTCCCTCAGACGGATCTCCATCGCCGCGCTGACCTGCTACAAACCCGGTCACCCGCTCCAGGCTCATCTACCAGCCCCTCCATGACGACGGCCGTCGCGATGGGCACAAGAGCCTCTCCTGGCGCGACTGCCGGGACCTGTTGATCGCAGCACACCAGCAGCTCGGCGGCCCGATCGTGCTCGTCTGGGACTGTGAGAATGACGGTGTCCCGCTCGGACCACGGCCTGGCTCGGTCTGGGACTGACCTTGGTGTCCAGAGAATTGATCTGTCGGCCGTGGTGCGAGCGGGACGTGCCGGCACTCGGCGAACGGACGTGTCCCCATAGGGGCATCAATCTCAACGTCCACAAGGCCGTCGACCGGCAAAAGTTCGCCGAGGCTCGGGACTGGCCGGCCATCTACCATCTGCCGCCCTACGCGCCCGACCTCAATCCCGTCGAGGGAATCTGGTCCCGCCAAGACGCGGCTGGCTCTCCAACGTCGTCTTCAGCACCCCTGAACACCTCGTCCAGCGCATCCGGCGCGGCCTACGGCGCATCCAGTACCGCAGCGAACTTATGGACGGCTGCCCCGCCGAGACCGGCCTGCCAGTCAGACCCACCCGAGCAGCCCGGCCACATCACGAGTTCAACCTCAGTCATGCAGGGCGACCGCGAGTGCCTCGGCCAGGGTCACGGGCGGGCGGCCGATCAGGCGGCGCAGGTCACCAGAGTCGGTGTACATCTCGCCGTGGTTCATGCCGCGGTCAGCGTCAGCGAGGACCTCCGCCAGCTCGGCGGGCAGGCCCGCGGCGGCCAGTACCTGGGTGAGGTCGGTCACCGGGAGGTCAGTGTAGGTAACCTGCTTGCCCGCTGCAGCGGAGATCGCGGCAGCGAGCTCGGTCAGGGTGAAGGATTCGTCGCCGCCGAGCTCGTACACGGCGCCGGTGTGGCCTTCGGTGGTGAGGACGACCGCTGCGGCCTCGGCGTAGTCGGCGCGGGACGCGGCGCTGATCCGCCCCTGGCCTGCGGCGCCGACGACGGAGCCATTCTGCAGGATCTGCGGCAGTTGGCTGGTGTAGTTCTCCAGGTACCAGCTGTTGCGCAGCAGCACGCTGTGGATTCCGCGGTCCCGCAGATACTCCTCGGTTTCGCGGTGCGTGGCACCGATGACGGTGGTGGCCGTGTCCGCGTGCGTCGTGCTCGTGTACGCCACCAGCGACACGCCTGCGGACGCTGCGGCGTCGATCACGCGGCGGTGATTGGCGACCCGCTCGCCCACGGGAACCGAGGCCGAGACCAGCAGCAGCCTGTCCGCCCCCGCAAATGCCTCGACCAGGCCGTCGGTGTCCGCGAAGTCGGCGCGGCGTACCGTAACGCCTCCGTCGGCCATGTCCTTGATCCCGGCGATGTCCCGGCCGGTGGCAATGATGTCCGCGGCCGGGATCCCACGCCGCAGCAGCGCCTCGACGGTGAGCCTGCCCAGCTGGCCGGTGGCTCCGGTGACGACGATCGACATGATGGTCATTCCTTCGTTCCTCGCGTGCCTCGCACGCCTGCCACGGTCCGTCCGCGGCGGGATGGAACCCAGAATGACCTGGACACTCTCTGCTGGGGAGTAGCCACTTATTGGTAGGGTACTTACCAGGCCGATAGCATTGAGGTGAGACGTATGACGGCTGTCGAGAACGTGACCGGGCCCATACCGTCATTCGATCCGTACGAGCGCGGCTGCCCGTCGCGGGACCTGCTCGACCAGATCGGCAGCAAGTGGGCGGTCCTCGTGCTGGGCGAGCTCGGCCGGAACGGGACCTCCCGGTTCGGCCGGCTCCGGCAGGCGCTGGCGGGCGTGAGCGAGAAGATGCTCACCCAGACGCTGCGCACCCTCGAACGCGACGGGCTGGTCAGCCGGACCGTCTACCCAGAGGTGCCGCCGCACGTGGAGTATGAGCTGACCGCGCTCGGCCAGACGCTGCGGGAACCGCTGAAGGCGCTCACGGAGTGGTCCGTGCTGCACATCGAAGAAGTCATCACCGCCCGCGAAGCGTACGACGACCGCACCGAGCGCACCCGGTAATCGGCGGCGGTCGGCGGTCTGGTCATAGACTGCTGCCTCGCCGAGACCGGCCCGACAATCAGAAGGTCACGCCTGGTAGTTATTGGTCTTCCGTCACGTGGTACGGAAGTCGCCTTGAAATCGCTCCTCGCGTGGGTGACACGGCCGACATTCGATGGCCGTGAACGAGGTGCTGTCCCGGTTGCGGGAGTTGTTGTTCCCATCGGTTCCCGGAGTCGCCGTCGTGGCCGTGCATACGGACGGCAAGGCGATACGCGTCGAGGCCCGGTGCACGCCCATCGCGGCCGTCTGCCCCGACTGCTCCCACTGCACGGAACGCATCCACAGCTCCTACCGGTCAGGGCATGCTTCCGTGCTGGTGTCGGCAGCACGGGCGTCCTGGGCGGCGAAGACCTCCGCGAACTGCGGGACGTGGTCGCGGGTCCGGTCGAGGGCCTTGAGGAACAGGTCGTCGGCAGCCTTGAGAGCCGCATCGCGGACGAAGTCCTGAGGGGACTTGCCCGAGACCGAGCGGGCCGAACTGACCGGGCCTGCCTGTGCGGCGTCGAACAGTTGGGCCACCCGCCAACAGCTCCATCGTGACGGGCGAACTCGACAGCCGCTACCGCAACGCCGCCCTGCCGGTGTGCAACAAGTTCACCGTCGCCACTGCGGAAACGGTCAGGAAGTTCCCTCCGAACACCCCAGCGGCGGCCCGGGGTCTGTAGGAGGCGGTCAAGAGGGTGTGGACCGAGGCCATGACCAAGCTTTCCTCTGCGGCCTCCGACGCCACCTGCCGCACCTCCTACAGCACCGCCAAGACCGCCTGGTAGCCACCACGGCCCTGGCCCGGTATGCGGGTGGCGACACCACGCCGGGATGACGACCCGGATGTGAATCACGAACAAGTGCCCGCGTGGTGCGTCTCTTTCGAACTGCGTTGTGTGTCTGTTTCACCGTGTCGGGCGGTTTGGTGACAGGTCTGTGGATCTTGCTGTATCCGTACCACCGCATTTGCGGATGATCTGGCTACTAGTGCCTACGGGATGGGTGGGACGGCGCGGTGGAGGTCAGGGGGGTGCATCATGCCTATCGTCGGCATGCGGTCCTGCGGGGGATCGACTTGGACCTGGGGCCCGGTGTGCTGGCCGGGATAGTCGGCGAGAACGGTGCCGGCAAGACGACCCTGTTGAAGATCCTCGCCGGTGAACTACGTGCGGATCGTGGTGCGGTGCATCACCGGGGGCGTTTTGGCTACTGCCCGCAGGATGTGGTCCTCAACGACGCTCTGACGGTCCGGCAGCACCTGGAGTTCTTCAAGACGGCCTTCGCGCTTGCCGACCTGCGTCATGCCGAGACGGTCATGGAGGCTCTGAGGTTCTCCCAGTACGCCGATGTGCGCGCCGGGGTGCTCAGCGGCGGGACCCGGCAGAAGCTGAACCTCACCCTCGCGCTCATGCACGACCCGCAGGTTCTGCTGCTGGACGAGCCGTACCAGGGTTTCGACTGGGACACCTACCAGCGGTTCTGGGAGCTGGCCGCCCGGCTGCGCGACGCCGGCCGCTCGGTCCTGGTGGTCTCCCATCTGGCCTACGACACCGAACGGCTCGACGAGCTATGGCGCCTGGAGGCGGGCGCGCTGCGCCTGGAGACGGCAGCAGCGGCATGAAGACACACCTGAACCTGTTCACCACAGCCACCCGGTACGACCTGATCGAGCACGCCCGCAACCGGTTCGCCATGCTGCTGGTCGTCTTCTTCATTCCCACCTGGGTCAGCCTGGTCTACCTCACCATCCCCCGCAGAGCGGCCCCGTTCCACTTGGTCGCCACCGGAGAGAGGCTGGCGCCTGCCGGCAATGAGCTGACGCAGATCACCGGTGCCCTCAACGCCGTCACCCTGGTCACCGGGTTCATGATGTTCGCCGCGACCTTCACCGGCGGGCGCTTCGACCGGCGCCTGGCCATGGCCGGCTACCCCCGCACTCATCTCGTCCTGGCGAAGGCCGCCTCCATGATCCTGGCTTCCGCCCTACTGGCCGCCTACGCCACCGAAGCCATGTGCATCGCCTGGACGCCGAAACAGCCCTGCCTGCTCGCCGCCGCCCTGTTCTGCGCGGCGCTGACCTACGGCGCCATGGGCGTGGTCTTCGGCTCCCTGCTGCGCCGCGAGGTCGAGGGCATGTTCGCCCTGGTGATGACCAGCGTCATCGACGTCGCCCTGCAAAACCCCATGGTCAGCTCCGGTGCCGACAACCCGCTGACACGCTTGCTGCCCACCTACGGCTCCGTCCAAGCCGCCACCGCGGCAGGGTTCTCCACCACCTCCGCACCCGCATACCTCGCTCTGCAGCTGCTCTGGTTCGCCGCCACCGCACTCCTGGGCCTCCTGGCCTTCCACCACCGCACCCGCAACGCCCTGCCCCAACCAAGCCGTCCCGACCGGTCCGTAGCCGCGCGACCACGCGACGCTGCGCCACTCGAAGCCCAACGTGCACCAACTGCCAGCCAGAACTCCTCACCGGACGCCCTGTAACTGATATCCGCCGCACTCACCCGATTCGGGCGGCATCAGCTGTCTCTCCGGCAGATCGCAGTGCGGGCACACATTCAGGCCCTCACCCTCACGACACCGACGAAGGAGTACGCATGAGCAGCACATCAGGCAACGTCGCTTCCTTGATCGTTTCAGGATGACTGCGGTCGTGGTGTGAGTGGGTGGAGCTGGAGGGTGTAGGTGACGCGTTCGGTGGCGGGTTGA